>CAXZAB010000007.1:0-20226 GCA_964293715.1 uncultured bacterium
GTTTTGAGCTTGGGGGAGGAAAATAGATATCTGGGCTTTGGGCTTGGGGGAAAATAGATATCCGGGCTTTGAGCTTGGGAGGAAAACAGATATCTGAGCTTTGGGCTTGGGGGGGGAAATTGATATCCGGGCTTTGGGCTTGGGGGGAAAATAGATGTCCGGGCTTTGGGCTTTGGGGAGATAGATATCTGGGTTGAATGATAATAGCCACAGGCTAAATCCAGGAAAGACCAGTTGAGGTACGGATGCCTTCTGGATATAGTTTAGGGGAAGGGGAATCTGCGATAGGTTAGACCTTTTGAACTCTCTATAAAATGATAAATTTATATTGGGGCGAGGCACGGTTGCTGTAATATTGATCTGATCGGCTCTCTATATTTTATAGCTCGTCGTTTGGGCGGAGCAGAGTCCGCCCCTACATTAGGACGGAACGGCATCTTCTGCTACGTTAAAACCCTAAAACGCTAAAACTTTAAAACCCCCAACCGCTTTGTGCTTGACACGAATGCCCCCACACTAAAATTGTGTAAAATACTATTTATGGAAAAGAATATGACACGAGCTATTGTTTTACTGAGTGGAGGAATGGATTCTCTGGTCACATCCGCTATCGCCAGAACCGAGTGTGATGAGCTATATTTCTTGCATTTCTCCTATGGTCAAAGGACAGAAAGCAAAGAATTGGCCTGCTTTCGGGCCATCGCGCAGCATTATCAGGCCAAGGCTGCCAAGGTGGTGGACTACCATTGGCTGGCCGAAATTGGCGGATCTTCGCTTACGGATTCGGCGATGGAGATTATTACCGATACACCCAGCGGCGTTCCAAACAGCTATGTGCCCTTCAGAAATGCCAATCTGCTCTGTGCTGCCACGGCCTGGGCGGAAGTGCTAAAGGCTAAGGCGATCTATATTGGCGCCGTCCAGGAAGATTCCTCCGGTTATCCGGACTGCCGGCAGAGCTTCTTTGAGGCCTTTGAAAAAGTGATCCGGGAAGGTACTGTCGCAGCTGAGATCCAGATCAAAACTCCGGTTTTACAGCTCAGCAAAAAGGCAATCGTCCAACGGGGTAAATCTTTGAAGGCACCTTTTGAGCTGTCCTGGAGCTGTTACTTTGCCGAAGAGGCAGCTTGCGGAAAGTGTCCCAGCTGTCTGCTCCGCTTGAAAGCTTTTGCGGAAGCGGGCCTGAAAGACCCCATCCCTTACGAGGTAAAGCAGTGAAGAACAATATCCTACTGATTATGACCGGTGGCACTATTTCAATGAAAAGTGTGGGCGGCCTGGGCGTGGTACCCACCTCCGAACTGGCAGACTTTTTACACCAATTTCCTCAGCTCGATAGCGTGGCAAATGTCCAGGTGATGGATTACCTCAATGTCCCCAGCCCCTATATGAGCCCGCAAATGATGTTTGACCTCGCCAAACTGATCGATACCAAGATTTTAGAGTATGATGGCGTAGTGGTGACCCATGGCACAGACACCCTGGAAGAGAGCGCGTTTTTGGCGGACTTGGTGCTTACCACGCGCAAACCGGTGGTTTTTACCGCAGCCATGCGCAGTGGCGGGGATCTGGGACTGGATGGACCCCGCAATATAGTAGGCGGAGTGCGGGTGGCCAGTCACACAGAGAGTTTTGACAAGGGCGTGCTGGTGGTGATGAACGACGAAATCCATACCGCCCGTGACGTGGTGAAATTCGACGCAGGCAAGCTGGGCGCTTTTACCAGCCCGGGTCTGGGCCCTCTGGGGATCGTGGATCCGGATATGGTGATCTACCATCGCGAAAGCCTCTACCGGGAAAACGTCTGGACCGAAGCTCTGGATACCAGGGTCGATCTCATCAAAGCGGTATGCGGTATGGATGGCAGACACATAGATTGCAGCATCGAAAGCGGCTGCCGGGCCATCGTGATCGAGGCTTTTGGCCGCGGGAATCTGCCCCAGGATATTATTCCCCACATCCAGAAAGCTCTGGACGCAAATGTCATCGTGGTAATAGCATCCCGCACCGATACAGGACGGGTGCTTCCGGAATATGGCTATGAAGGCGGAGGCAAAGATCTACAGGATATGGGCGCCATTTTGGCCGGCGATCTCAAAGGCATCAAAATCCGGCTGAAACTCATGGCACTCTTTGGTAAATACGGCAATGCCGAAACCGTGCGACGGTTTTTAAAACAATCTCATGAAATGGAGTAAGCCATGAAAATTGCATTATTAGGTCCGGCCCCACCGTTTTTGGGCGGAATTTCCCAATTCGCCAGCCACCTGGCCGATGAATTCAGCGCTGCAGGCCATGAAATCTGCTTTTTTAATTTTAAACAGCAGTATCCCGCTTTGCTATTTCCCGCAGGCAGTCAGGAAGATGATTCCCAGCCTGCTCACCCCTCACAAAGGGTTCTGACCCCCTATCAGCCTCATACCTGGCCCCAGACGGTGAAGGCGATCAACGCCTGGGAACCTGAACTGATCATTATCTCTTGGTGGGTGCCCTTTTTTGCGCCTGCCTTCGGCTATATCATTCGCCGGATCAAAAACTGCCGTAAGGTGATTTTGGCGCATAATATCGTGCCTCATGAACAGTGGCCTCTCACCCGCAACCTGCTGCGCTATGTCTTTACACCTGCCGATGATATTCTGCTGCTCAGCAAATCTTGTTTGCAGGATCTTAAGGCCTGGCTTCCAAACCGGGTGGTGAGAAAGGCGATTTTGGGCTTCCATCCTATCTATGACACCCACCAAGGTGAAATCAGCAAGACCAATGTTCTGCCCAGATTGCTCTTTTTTGGCCTGATCAAAGACTATAAAGGCCTGGATACTTTGCTGGAAGCCATGCCCATCATCCGTGCAGCGATTCCGGATATCAGACTGCAGATTGCCGGCTCTGTGTATGGCGATGAAACCGTCTATACCAAACAAATCGAGCAGTTGGAGCTAAACGCCTCTGTGGAAACAGACTTCCGCTACATCAGCGGTGAAGAGGTGAAGGAATATTTCCGCGCCGCAGACGTCTGCGTTCTGCCTTACAAAAGCGCTACCCAGAGCGGGGTGATCGCCACAGCCTTTAGTTATGACACGCCTGTGATCGCCTCCGATGTAGGTGGTTTGAGCGAATATATCGAGGATGGCGTTACCGGGCTTTTGGTGCCGCCAAACGATCCGCCGGCTTTGGCAGAGGCTGTGATCCGGTTCTACAATCATAAGCTCCTCTCCCTTATGCAGGAAGCGATCCGTGAATACAAGAAAACCAGTACCTGGGCAGATTTGGTGAGGTTAATAATAGAGCGATGAAGATTCTGCTGATCACTTACTACTTTCCTCCCTGTGGTGGAGCGCCGGTGCAACGCTGGCTGCGCTTTCTGCCACATCTGGTCCTGCGCGGACATCAGGTTACCGTAATCACTTCCAAAGGCGGTGATTATCCCTTTACGGATGAGAGCCTCTGTGCCAAGATTCCCTCCTCTGTGAATGTGATCCGCGTCCCGGCTCTGAAAATGGCCAAAATCTGGCATAAACTCAGCCGCTCCGGCAGCGATATCCCCTATGGCAAGCTTCCGAAACAGCAGAAAGGGCTGAGCGGGCTCTTGATCTGGCTGCGGCTGAATCTCATCATCCCGGATCTTAGGGTATTTTGGAATCGGAAAGCCCTGCGCGCCTGCCTCACAGAGCTGAGGAAGAGACCCTATGATCTCATCATTACCACCGGGCCGCCCCATAGCACACATCTGATCGGAATGGAGCTGGCCAAACAGCTGCCGCTGAAGTGGTATGCAGACTTTCGCGATCCCTTCAGCCAGATCCACTATCTCAAGCTCAATCCTCCTTCCAAAATCAGTATGGCTATGCACAAACATCTGGAAAGAAAGATAGTAAGCAGTGCAGATCTGAATCTGGTGGTCTCCGAAGATATTGCCGAAGCTCTGCCCAAAGGCCGCAAACTCGTGATCCATAACGGCTATGATCCTCAGGACTTTGAGGGGCAGGACTATACTCCAGCAGAGCCGATGCGCATCAAGTATATCGGCCAGTTTACCCAGGGACAGGATATCGGCCTCATTGCGGATTTGTGTTCCAGGCTAAACAGGCCCTATAGCCTCAGCCTGATCGGCAGCAAAATAGGGGCAGAAGAGGAGGCTAAGCTAAGGGCTAAAACTCTGGACAGGTTGACGATAAAGCCCTTTGTCCCACATGCCGCAGCTGTGCGCGAGATGGTGGAATGCGAGCTCTTGCTTTTGATCGTGAACGACTACAAAGGCAACCGCGGTATGCTCACCACCAAACTCTTTGAATATCTGGCTTCCCGCACCCCGATCTTATGCTTTTCTGCCGATGATGCTGCCGCAGCCCGGATTATTGAAGAAAGCCAGGGCGGTAAAACCTTTGGCTATCGGGAGATATCAAAGGCTGCTGTCTGGGTGGATCAACTGGAATCGGGCACAAAAACTACAGGAAATATTCTTTCTTATAGCGTTGGAGATCAGATAGATAAGCTTTTTACAGCCCTGCAGCGGTAAATTTATGTTTGACAAGATCAGCCTCTTAGAGATTGTGGCATAAATACTAAGCAATAAAGAGGAAAACATGCCACAACACAAATCAGCTATTAAACGTATGGGCACAGACAAAAAAAGAAGAGCTCGTAATAATTACATAAAACGCTCTATTAGAACCCTTACCAAAGAACTGCAACAAAATCCCGAAAACGTAGATACCAAGCTCAATGAGCTCTATTCCCAATTAGACAAAGCCGCCCAAAAGGGTACGATTCACAAGCGTACTGCTACCCGCAGAAAAGCCCGTTTGGCCGCTTATGTGAATAAACTGGAAAAATAAAGATTTAACCTAAACCGGAGGGTATGTGGCCAAAAGGAAAAAGCGGAAACGCCGAAATTTCCTGATCAGGATCCTTAGGGGTCTGCTTTTTGTCCATCTTGGTTTTTGGGGGATTGTGGCGTTGCTGTGCATAATATACAGCTTTGTCAATCCCCCCGTCACTCCCCTCATGATCCAGCGCTATCTTGTCCGCGGGCATCCCATTTACAAACGAGAATATATCAAGCTGAGCAAAATCCCCAAGCGTACTCAGGATATGCTGATCGCTTTGGAAGATGGCAATTACTACACTCACTTCGGCTTCGAATGGAAGATGGTGAGAGAGGCTCATGCCAGGAACAAAAAGGCAGGAAAAATCCGCTTTGGCGGCTCCACCTTGAGCAATCAGCTGGCCCGTACCCTGTTTTTGACCACAAAACGCAATTACCTGCGCAAGTATTTGGAAGTGCAGGTAACCGTGATCATGGAAATCATCATGACCAAGAAACGTATGCTGGAGCTGTATTTTAACTATGTGGAATGGGGCAAGGGGGTCTATGGTATCGAAACCGCTGCCAGGGCTTACTACGGCAGCAGCGCTGCTCACCTGAACCGGATCCAGAGCATGCAGATGCTGAGCATCCTCACCAATCCCATCAAATACACACCTCACACCTGGGCAAAATCCGCCTCAGCCAGAGAAAGGATGCGCCACTTGCAGCGATACTTCTGATGGAAGAGAAATTCCTTTATCACATCTGGGATGAGGGGCATCTGCGGGCAGACCTTACTACTGTCAGCCAGCTTCCCGTCAAAATCGTCTATCAAGGCCAGTTTAATACTGCCCGGGGACCGGATTTTAAGAACGCCATTATTGAGATCGCCGGAGAAACCAAGCGAGGCGATATTGAGATTCACCTCAAGGCTTCAGACTGGCAAGCGCATAACCATCAGGAAGATGCCTATTACAATCAGGTGATCCTGCATGTGGTTTTACGAGATAATTCCAGCTATCCTTACACCATCCTGGAAGATGGCTCTGCCGTGGAGATTCTCAGCCTGGAAGAGCAGCTCAGTGAAGACATCCAAAAGCTGCTGGCCCAGCATGATGAGAGCGCCAAACCCGCGGTGTATTGCGATCTGCTCTCCGCTATCGATAACGACCATCTCACAGCCATTTTGCACAATGCCGGAATGCGCAGATTCGCCGGCAAACTCAAGCGCTTCAATACCGCACTCAGCCTCAGCAGCTTTGATCAGATCTTCTATGAAGGCATCTTTGAGGCCCTGGGTTATGACAAGAATAAGCTCAATACCCTATACCTTGCCCAAAGCCTGCCTCTGAAAACTTTGGGCGAATATAAAGCGGAAGGGATGAGTAAAATCCAGCTTTGCGCTATCTATCTCTGTGCCTCGAAACTGCTAAAAAGGGACAGCGGGATGCTCCCTGAAAGGGTGAATGCAGACTTGTGGAAAATCTATGAAGAGCAGCCCTGGCAGGGGCAGAAAATCAATATAGATTGGCAGCTCTTTCGCATCAGGCCACAGAATCATCCCCTAAAGAGGTTGATCTATATCAGCGATCTGATCTGGGAACATCTTGAGGGCAATCTGCTAAAGGGTTTTGTCGCCGCCACCGAGTCTGAGGCGAATCCGTATAAAGCCTTTAGCAGCATGTGGATTCCCCGATCGCCATACCCTGATTTGAAGCCGCAAACCCTGGGTAAAAGCGTGCAGAACAACATCTACCTGAATATCTTCCTGCCTGTGATGGCTCTGTGGCATCAGAAGATGGCTACCGACGCAGAGCCCATATATCAGGCCTACACAGACTTCCGTCCGCTGCAGGAGAACTACATCACCCGCTTTATGGAGCGTTATCTGAATCCCTCACAGATCAAGCTGGCCAATAGCAAGGCTGTCTATCAACAAGGTCTGATGGATATCTATCACCGCTTTTGCAATTGGCATTACTGCTCCGAGTGTCTGAAAAGGGCAAAAGACTAAGTAGGCTTTTAGTATAGTCTGAAAGTCTGGCGGTGCTCCTGGCAAGCGCCACAGCGGCTCAAGGCTTCATAGTGCCTTAGGGTGCCATAGCCCTTATGCGCGGCAAATCCGTATTCGGGATAAACGCCATCCAGAGCTATCATCAGCCTGTCCCGGTGTACTTTGGCCAGGATGGAGGCGGCTGCAATGCAGGCGTGAATCTGATCTCCCTTGATCACGGCCCTGCCGGAGATATCAGCGGGCAAATCCCTGCCATCCACCAAAGCAGTCTCAGCTTTGTCCCGCAAGGCCCGATAGACCCTGCTAAAGCCCAAAAGACTGGCCTGACGGATGTTTATCCTATCAATGGTGAGAGCATCGATCTCGACGAGTTTATAGACTACTGCCTTTTCGATAATACTGTCATAGAGTAAATCCCGCTTTTTGGCAGAGAGCTGCTTGGAATCGTCCAAACCCAAAATAGGATCTCTATAATTCAAAATAACCGCTGCAATCACCACCGGTCCCGCCAAAGCTCCACGTCCCGCTTCGTCAATGCCCATCACGCTGTGCAGGCCGCATTCCTGCATAAAGGCAAGATCAGTTTGATGATCCATCTTTGGTCAGGATAAAAAAGAGCCGGAAATGGCGATGATCGATGCCGGAGATCTTTCTGGGATAGAAATTTGTGCTGTGATTCGTGCTGTGAACAGCCTTGAGCTGAAGTGGGGAGTCCTCGATCATATCGATCAATTCCTCCACGAGATAGACCTTCTGCTGGTGTTCTTCTTCCTGCAAGCTGTAGCTTGTCCCATTACGTTTGAACAGGCTGAGCCGGGAGATCTGGCGCCTCTGTCCCATTTCATAAAAGGCCTCGTGCACCATGCGTGCATCCGGATACTTGGTCCAGTCGCAGGTATTGGAGAAGTTCTCCATGCTATTGAGCAAAGTGGAGATGTCAAAGATGAACAGACCGCCCACCGCCAAAGCTTTGGCCACTTCAGCCAGGCAAGTGCGGATTTGGGAACCTCGGGTCAGATAGTTGATGCTGTCAAAGAGACAGAGGATGAGATCATAATCCCTGCCTGGGATGGGATCGGTAAGTGAGGCTTGATAAAGATTAGGTTTTATCTTCTTATTCCAAGCATTTTCCAGCATTTGGACAGAGATGTCACAGGCATCCACTTCGGCTTTGGCGATCACAAAACGGGAGGACACATTGGCAGTGCCGCAAGCGAGTTCCAAGACTTTGTTGCGCTCGCGATCGGAGTAGATTTTGTGCCAATTAGTCAGAAGTTTGTACCAAAGATCATAATCCACATGCGCCATATAATTGTCATAGCGATCGGCAAAAAAGCCATAAGAACCGGTGTTATCTTTGAGACAAATCTGTGCTGTCATAAAGGGGATTCTTTCAAGGTTTGTGATCTGCTTGCAGAGCTTTTCAGCAACCTGCAGAGCCGTGCGAAAGGCATCCGGCCGAAAGCGCCAAAGCTCCGCTCCCAAACACAGCTGAAAACTCTCTTCACCTATAATCAAATGCATGAAGTCCTGAGGCGCAGAGCTCAT
This sequence comes from uncultured bacterium, assembly GCA_964293715.1. Taxonomy (GTDB): domain Bacteria; phylum Cloacimonadota; class Cloacimonadia; order Cloacimonadales; family Cloacimonadaceae; genus UBA5456. The sequence continues at coordinate 8,367 of CAXZAB010000007.1, forward strand.
CACTGCATTCACCAGCTCTTTTTGAGTACAAACCAAGAGCTTTAGGGTAGATGAATCATCATAAAACTCACTGAGATACCCAATGCTGTTAAAGCTGCGACCCGCCAAAAGTTCTTTGGCTTTATGATCTGAGGATAAGCGGTATAAAACGTGCTCTTGCAGGAATTCACCCAATCTCTTGGGCACGGAGTCCTGCAGATACACAATGCCATAATACCGGCAGATATGCAAGCTGGCACTTTCGCCCCACAGCTTCTGAGCCAGGGCAAAATCCGGACAGACCTTTAGTTCACTGGCCACGTCCGCCTCAGCCTTGTATTCCGAAGCCAGCTGCCAGCTGCTAAAGTTCTGGAGGCGGTAAAATCTCAGTGCTCTTGCGTTTGCTATGTCTTCTAAGAGCAGCTTCAGCTTCATGTTTATTTGTCGCTGCTCCCTGGTTTGATAAGCGCCACACCCAATTTGCACAGATCGCATTCTTCCGGTGTCCACATCGGGACATCCAGATCAAGCAGGCTTTCCACCGGCAGACCGAAATCCACTGTTCCACCGCTGCGATCCACCAGCATACCGATGGCCACCACTTCGATACCCTTCTCATTGGCACATTTGATCACTTCTTTGACGCTGCCTCCGGTGGAGACCACATCTTCGATGATCACAGCTTTTTTGACCCGGGACAGCTCAAAGCCATCACGGAAAGTCATTTGGCCATCCTTTCTCTGGGTAAAGACAAAGTCTTTCTCCAGAATGCGGGCTATATCAAAGGCCAATACAATGGCTCCAAAAGCCGGACCGATCACGGTATCAAAATCAAATTCCTGCAGGCGATTAGCCAGCCTCTTGCAGAGCACGTGAGCGGCTGCGGGGTTCTGCAGAACGCGGATCTTTTGGACGTATTGATTGCTGTGATTGCCGCTGGTGAGCTGGAAATGTCCTTCCATAAGGGCACTTTCCTGTTTCAGGATATTGGAAGTGAGATAGCTGTCATCCAAGTCTTCAAGCAGCGATTTTGCTTCTTCTTCTGCATCGGCAAAGACTTGCAATTGTATCATATACATATCCCCTGCCATCGATGGATACAAGCTGAGGAAACGCTCATTTTGCAAAAAGACCTCAAACCCGGAATCTTCCAGGAAACCTTTGGCCATTTCCGCTTCAAATGCTTCTGTGTAGCTCGCGATCGTTACCAGATTGTCTTCCATAATGTTCTCCTTATTATCAGTAAAAAGAGGGGGTGGAAACCACCCCCCGGGATTATTATTGTTTATTTAGCAGCCTTGGCGATTTCTATACCGCGTTTGATTGCTTTCAAATTCATCTCCAGAAGCGCTGGATTTCTATCTTTCATATATTCGCTGAGTTCGTCTTTCATAGTTTCATATCTGATCAGAGAGGTCTGACCGATGATCACACCTATAGCCAGCATGTTCAACACCATGGGGCTGCCAATCTCATTCGCGATATCGATGAGAGGAGCGGCAATCTGCACAATGTCTTCACGCTTGCAGCCTTTGAGGCACATATTGGTGTTCAGGATCAGCACGCCGCCGGGGCGGATAGACGGTGCGAATTTTTCGATGGAAGGTTGATTCAGAGCCACTAAGATATCGGGGAAACTCACGATGGGAGAAGCAATCTCCTCATCTGAGACCACAGTGGAGACGTTTGCAGTTCCACCGCGCATTTCCGGCCCGTAAGAGGGCAGCCAGGAAACGTTTTTTCCTTCCCTCATGCCGGCTTGGGCGATGAATCTACCGATTGTAAGTACGCCTTGTCCACCGAAACCTGAGCAGATTAATTCTGTAGTCATTATTTCGCTCCTTTGTCTCTAAGACAGCCCAGTTTGAAGAAGGGCAGCATGTTTTCTCTGGCCCAGTCACGGGATTTGATGGGGTCCATCCCCCAGTTTGTGGGACAGGTTGAAATCAGTTCCACAAAGGTGAATCCGCGGTCTTCCTTATTGTACTGAATGGCTTTGGAGACTGCTTTTTTGGCTTTGATGATTTCACCGGGACTCAGTAGCGAGACCCTTTCTATATAATAGGGTGCCACCAGGGTGTCCAGAAGTTCACAAACCCGGATGGGGAAGCCGATATCATCGGTATTTCTGCCATAAGGGCTGGTGGTGGTCTTCATATTGGGAAGGGTGGTGGGGGCCATTTGTCCACCGGTCATACCATAAATGGCATTGTTCACAAAGAAGATAGAGAGGTGTTCACCACGGTTTGCGGCATGCACGATTTCGGCAGTGCCGATGGCGGCGAGGTCTCCATCCCCTTGATAGGCAAATATATTCATCTCAGGGCGGGCACGTTTCATGCCGGTAGCCACTGCCGGAGCGCGTCCATGCGCAGCTTGCGCCATATCGATATTAAAGAATTTATAGGCAAAGACGGAGCAGCCCACAGGGGCCACGCCAGCCATTTTATTGATCAGACCATGCTCGTCGATGGCTTCGGCAATGAGGCGGTGTGCCACTCCATGCAGACAGCCTGGACAGTAGGTAAAAGGTACTTCGGTAAGGGCCTGAGGCCTGGTTGCTATTATTTCCACAACATTACTCCTTCAAAGCAAGTTCAAGTTTTTCTTTAATCTCTGCAGGTGTAAAGACCACGCCGCCTACTTTGCCCCAGAAATCCACCGGTACTTTGCCGGCAACGGCGATTTTCACGTCGTCCAGCATCTGTCCGGTATTCAGTTCAAAGACATAGACTTTCTTCACATTGGGGCCGATGGCTTTGTGCAGATCTTCATAAGGGAAGGGCCAAACGTTGATCGGGCGGAAAAGGCCCACGCTCTTGCCCAGGGCCTTGACTTCGTTGATGGCAGATTTTACCACGCGGGAAGCAGTTCCCCAGGCCACGCAAAGAATCTCGTTATCATCAGAGATATTGAATTCTTCAAATTTGATTTCGTTTTTCTCGATCTCAGCATATTTCTTGTAGAGATTGTTGACGTGTATTTCCAGGATTAAGGGGTCGATCTCCAGAGAATTGATTTCATGGTGATGCTTTTTATCTCCGTCTTCATTGGGCTGGATGCACCAGGACTTGTGTTGAAGCCACATTTTGTCGATCTCTGCATCGGTCTTGGCTTTTTTAAATTCCACGGGTTCCATCATTTGTCCCAACATCCCGTCGGCCAGGATCATCACCGGACTGCGATATTTATCTGCCAAATCAAAGGCCTGGGAAGCCATATCGGCAAATTCCTGCACGGAGCTGGGAGCCATCACGATGAGGCGATAGTCACCATGTCCGCCACCTTTTGTGGCTTGGAAATAGTCACCCTGAGCAGGCTGAATATCGCCCAAACCAGGGCCGCCACGCTGCACGTTGATAATCACACAAGGCAGTTGTGCGCCGGCGAGATAGGATATTCCTTCCATCTTCAGCGAAATACCAGGTGAGGAAGAGGATGTCATCACCCTCTTGCCGCAGCCGGCAGCGCCATAAACCATATTGATGGCAGCCACTTCACTTTCGGCCTGGAGGAAAACTCCATTTACTTTTGGCATCATACGTGCCATATACTCAATTAATTCACTCTGAGGAGTGATGGGATAGGCGAAATACAACCTGCAACCGCTACGAATCGCAGCCTCTGCTACAGCTTCATTTCCTTTCATTAATATCTTAGCCATATCTTCCTCACTTCTCAACCGTTATTGCCACATCGGGGCAGGTTATGTAGCACATCTTACATGCGATGCACTCTTCTTGGGCGAAACATTCTGCATAGTGGTAACCCTTGTCATTGATGTTTTCCGAAAAGCGTATAATCTTTTTCGGGCAGGCAACAATGCAGAGGCCACAGCCTTTACAGTAGTTTGGATCAACCGTCATTCTTGGCATGGTTGTTCTCCTTAAGACTTATTTTTTCACTATAGCGATATCTATAAGATGCGCTGAAATCTGTCAACACATTTCCGTGTTTGAGGATTTGATGCTTTGATTATGGACTAAATGACAAGGAGATTGGAGCGGGATTCTCAGGTGGAGGGTCTCTTATGGATTCGACTTATTTTGGATTTGGGTTTGAGTCGAAAGTGAATTGGAAGCAAATTAAAGGCATGTGTGACCAGTAGCTATGTAGCATGTGTACAACCATAATTTGTGCAAAAATAATCTCTTTGGGATATCAAGCTGATACCAAGGAAGAATGGTGACAATTCCTTGGAGGAATTTCTGCAACGAAAAGAATTGACAAAAAATCACTCTACACCCAAGATGGATTTATAATTAAATAAAGGATAATTTGAGGATTGAGATAATGCAAACCGTGAACATAAACCCTGGTGTTCTTCGCTGGAGCATAGAACGTTCCGGCTTTCCGGTAGGAGCACTTGAGAATAAGTTCCCCAAGCTGAGGCACTGGATGGAAGGAGAAAAAAATCCTACTTTCAAGAAATTGGAAGTACTCGCCAAAAAAGTAAGACTTCCAATAGGATACTTCTTTTTATCCAAAGCCCCGGATCATAGCATTACAATCCCTTATTTCAGAACCGATAAAGATAAAACTCCGGTCAACTTCTCTTTAGAATTGATAGACACAGTATACTCCATGCAAAGAAGGCAATTGTGGCTCAGGGAGTATCTTATTGAGAACGGTGCTACCAGATTGCAGTTTGTAAACTCCGCAAAGTGTACAGATAGCCCTATTGATGTAGCAAATAGCATAAGGGATTACTTGGGACTGGAAGAAGATTGGGCGGCACAGCATCCTACTTGGGAACTTGCTTTAAGACATTTGTTTGCAGTGACAGATCAATCCGACATTAACATTGTTGTCAACGGTATCGTGGGAAACAACACCCACCGAAAGCTTGATCCCAGAGAGTTTAGGGGCTTTGTGCTAAAAGATGATTTTGCACCATTTCTTTTCATAAATAATTCTGACGGGAAAGCCGCTCAGATGTTCACTCTTGCACATGAACTCGCACACCTTTGGTGTGGGTCCAGTGCTATCTTTGATCTGGCAAGACTTCAGCCGGCTGACAATGATGTTGAAATATTTTGTAATAAGGTCGCCGCTGAATTCTTGGTTTCTTCAGATAACTTACGCAGAACATGGGACACCATCAAGGACAAGAGTGACATTTATCAAGATCTGGCTAAAATGTATAAGGTTAGCGAGATTGTGATAGCCAGAAGATTGCTTGATCTCAGGTTGATCAACAAAGTAAGATTCTTTGAATTCTACAAAGCCTATATGGCCAGGGTCGAAGAACAGATGAAGGCAGCTTCTGGAGGTGACTTCTATAACAATCAAGGTATGCGGGTTGGGAAAAACTTCATGCAAGCAGTAGTGCAGGCTGAGAGAGATGGCAGCTTACAACCCACAGATGCGTTCAGATTGACCAATCTTTATGGAAAAACTTTTGACAAATATGCTCAGAGAGCACTGATGGATAATATCTAATGGTCATAAACCAGTTTGTGTTGGACACGAACATATTTATTGCTGCACATCGGTCATATTACGCTTTTGATATTGCACCTGGGTTTTAGGATGCCTTACTCAAGTTGGCCAAGGCAGGCAAGATTGTCAGCATTACCCAAGTAGAAGATGAAATCAAGAAGGGCTATGATCCCAATAATTCAGACGATTATGATATCCTGGCAAAATGGGCTATTGCGGATTTTCATCCTTACTTTCTGAAAACAGATACGCCTCACGTAATTCAGGCATACTCTAAAATCATCGATTGGGTTTTCGATAGTAAAGTTTACAAAATGGCTGCAAAAGACGAATTTGCTGGTATACCAGATAGCTGGCTACTTGCTTATTTACTTGCCAATAACGCCATATTAGTAACCAATGAGAACAAGCTTAACGTTACATCAAAAGTCCCGATACCAATTGTCTGCAAGCAATTTGGTGTTAAATATATGAATACCTTTGATTTACTGAGAACACTTCAAGTGAAATTGAGCTAAAATCTCATTCATTGTCACTTTTGCCTTCCCTCATCACATCCCCATCACCCGCTCCCAATCATTCAACCACTGGGGAGAGTATTGTCTGATGTCCTGGGCTCTGATCTTATCATTCGTTAGCCAAGGTGAGAGCGGAACTCTGCTCAGGGATGGGGGCAACATCGTCTTCTGATTCACCGGGAAAAGCCCCAATTTATAGATGATCATCTTTTGCGCCGCGGGCTGCAGCATAAACTCCAGGAAAGCCGCGGCCAGAGTGGTATTGTTGCTATTTTTATGGATGCCCATACCTTCAGTGTACATAAAGCTGCCCTCGTCAAACAAAGTAAAATCCAGATCTGCGGAATCTTCAGAAATCTCTTTTTGCCAGGACGGCCAGGTGGAAAGGCCCAGCATCAGCGTGCTTTCACCGGTTTTGAGCGCTGAGATGGCCTCAGCTTGCGTATCATATTGACGATAGATGTTTTTCTTTAGCGCATTCAACATCTGGGCGTAGCCATCAGTGCCAAAGAGGGAGACAATCCAATGCACGGTGGCTCTTCCCGGACCCGAATACTTGGGATTGAGCACGGTAATTTGTTTGATAAACCGGTCATCCTGCAACTGCCCAAAAGAAGTGGGCGGCTGGGTCAGAGAGCTGTTGTAGATCACGCTGAGATAGGAGAAGCCATAGGGGGTCAAGTGCATAGGATGTCCGGTAAAAAGCACCCTGTTCAGAGCATCTTTGTGGGCGGGCAAATATGGTAAAAAGTGAGCGTTCAAGCTATCCGAAGAGGCAAAAGAATCCGGCAAACCGAAGACCACATCGATGCTGTCTGGCTGGCTGGCTATGGCTTTGATCAGCTGACTCGCGTCATCAAAGAGCCTGACCTCCACGCTGCACTTATGCTTTTTGGTAAAATCTTCCAGCACAGTTCTTTCCAGACCGGAAGTGCGAAACTGCTGAGTGGCATATAGCCTGAGGACAGCGCTGCTATCGCTTTGTTTGGGAGTCTGGGCCTTTTCCCCGGCGGGAGTGCAAGCTAAAAGAAAGATAAGCGGTAAATAAAAAAGCCAGCGCATTTACTATGCTCCAAAGAGCATCCACGCCACAATGAAGTCCATGATCAGGATCGCCACAGAGCCATAGACCACGGTCTGAGTGGTGGATCTGCCCACTCCCTCGGCCCCGCCATAGCTGCGATCGCCAAAATAGCAGGCCAGCGAGGTGATAATAAAGCCGAACACCACAGATTTTAAGAGTCCGCTCCACAGGTCAAAAGGCTCAAAATAGGCCCGCATATTGGAGAAAAAGGTGTGCGGGTGCAAGCCATAGCGGATATAAGAGAAATACCAGGCACAGATGATGCCTACCGCATTGGCAAAAATCGTGATGAGCGGAAAGGTTATCACGCCGGCCAGGATACGGGGCATATACAGAAATTCATGGGGCGAAATATTCATACTGTGCAGAGCATCAATCTGTTCGCTCACCTTCATAGTGCCGATCTCAGCGGCCATGGCGGCCCCTACTTTCCCGGTCAAAACCAGACCCGTAAGCACCGGTGCCAGCTCGATCATGGTAGATTTTCCGATCAAAACGCTGAGCAGATTGAGCGGAATATAGCCCTTGGATTGATACACGGCTTGCAGGGCCGTAACCAAGCCCGTAAAAGCTGCGGTGAGAAAGATCAAAAAGAGTGAATCGTAGCCAATGCGCTTAAATTGGATCAGAAATTCCAGCCGGCGCCGGGGCAATGCACCAAGGCCGGCAATGCTTTTGCCCACAAATATGCTATATTCACCTATTCCGGCCAGAAGATCTGAAATTATCATCGCTCTTTTGTATGAGTATCCAGGGAGCGGAAGAGGGTGAATTCTTTTTCAAAACCGAGCTCTACGCGGCCTGTGCCACCATGCCGGTTTTTCCCCACGATTATTTCTGCAATGCCCGGTTTTTCGCTGGTATCCGGATAATAGTAATCATCCCGATAAATAAACATCACCAGGTCTGCATCCTGCTCGATAGCTCCGGATTCCCTCAGGTCCGCCAAACGGGGACGTTTATCTTCCCGGTTTTCCAGCATCCTATTTAGCTGCGAGAGCGCAATCACGGGGATTTTCATATCTTTGGCCAGCACTTTCAAAGAACGGGAGATTTCAGAGATTTCCTGCTGACGGTTGTCACGCTCTCTGGATAGACCCATGAGCTGCAGATAGTCTATGAGAATCAGATCCAGTCCGCCCAATTCCGCAGCCAGCCGTCTGGTCTTGGCTCTGATATCAAGGGGGGTATTGGTTCCGGATTCATCGATGTAAATCTGTTTTGTACTAAGGACTTCCGAGGCCTGCATAATGCGGATCAGCTTTTCTTCGTTCATGCCATAGCCCTTGAGCATGCTATCCATATTTACCTCAGAAGCGGAGGAGAACATCCTCATAATCACTTCATCCGCACTCATTTCCATGGTGAAAATGGCAACTCTCTTTTTAAGATTAACAGCCGCGTGTGAGGCGATATTGAGCGCCAGGGAAGTTTTACCCATGGCAGGACGCGCGGCAATAATGATAAACTGTCCGGGCCGAAAGCCTCCGGTAAGATGATCCAGATCGCCATAACCGCTGCCAATCCCTGTCATAGGAACCTTGGTGGAAGCAATCAGATCGATATTGTGCAGAACTTCGGCTGAGATCTGATCGAACTTCACAAAACCCTGGTGAGCAGGTAATTCGGCGATAGCAAAAATGGACTGCTCCGCTTCATCCACAATGGTCTTGACGTCTGAAGTGGAGCTGTAACAAGATTCTATAATCCCATTGCAGGCCACGATCAGATGTCTGAGCAGAGCCTGTTCGGTAACGATATTGATGTGGTAATCAAAATTGGCACTGGAGACCACGAAGTCCGCGATTTCATTGATATAAGGGATGCCGCCGATCTTTTCCAGGTGGTTGTTGCGTTCCAAACGGTTGATCAAAGTGAGCGGATCCACCTCAATGCCGTCGTTGAAAAGCTCACTTATATTGCGCATGATGAGTTTGTGCGCAAGGCGGTAAAAGTAGGCCTCTTTCAGCTTTTCGATGCCTTTGCTCACCACGTCACTATCGATAATCATGGCCGAAAGCACTGCGGCTTCGGCGTTTATATCTGCCGGCAGCTTCCTTTCGGATATGGAGGCAACTTCGTCGGTCGTCTTACGAGCCATTAAGTGCCCCTGTTCATTTTTAGTTTAAAGGCTTCAGACACCACTGGAGGCACAAAATCCTTCAGGTCCGCTTTCAGCTCGGCCAATTGTCTGATCATGGAAGATGACAGATACATATAGCGCAGACTGGGCACCAAAAACAGAGTCTCTATCTCTTCACTGAGCTTGACGTTGTGCAGCGCCATAGAAAGCTCATATTCAAAGTCCGAGACTGCTCTCAGCCCGCGAATGAGAAGCTTACAATTCTGTTCTTTGGCAAAATCCACGACCAAACCTTTGAAGCAGATGACTTTCACGTTTTTTATATGCTCGCAGGATTTTTTGCACATCTCAATGCGCTCTGGGAGGCTAAAGTAATTCTCTTTTGCAGTATAATCCGCCACGCCCAAGACCACTTCATCAAAGATCTTGGCAGCTTTTTCCACAATGTTCAAGTGCCCCAGCGAGATGGGATCGAAGGTTCCTGGGTAAATCGCCTTCATGAGCGGGTTCTCAGGATTTCTTCGATTTCGGAGATCTCTTTGGGGATGTTTTGTGAAAGTACGCAATATCCTTCTTCGGTAACTAAGACGTCATCCTCGATCCGCACTCCCAGCTTTTCTTCCGGGATGTAGATTCCGGGTTCCACCGTGATCACATTTCCGGGTTCCAAAACGGCGTTCCGGCCACCCAGATCATGCGTATCCATACCCAGGAAATGCCCCAGGCCGTGCATATAGTACTTGCTCACATCCATGGCATTGTCCAAAAGTCCCAGCTCTACCAGTTCTTTACCGATGATCTCTCTGCTCTTCAAATGCAGATCCATAAGCTCCACTCCGGGAGCGACCATGCTGATGATCTCTTTATTGGTCTTGAGCACAGCAGAATAAACCTGTTTCTGGCGCTCGCTGAAGGTGCCGCTGATGGGGAAACAGCGGGTGATATCGGCAGAATAATTCATATAATCAGCGCCCACATCCATCAGTACCAATTGCCCGGACGTGATCTGGCATTCATTTTTATCATAATGCAGGGTGGCGGCATTTTCACCGGCAGCGATGATGGGGGTAAAGCCCCAATGCTTGAGCCCGGTTTTTTGGATACGGTAAAACAGCATAGCTTCCAGCTCGTATTCATACATACCTACCTGGGCACTTTCCCAGATATCCATGATGCCTTTGCCCGTAACGTCTATGGCGCGCTGCATTTGCTGAATTTCCCAATCGCTTTTAATCTTGCGCAGGGGGGTGATGACTTCAGAGATGTCTGTGATGCGGATCTGCGGATAACGCTCCCGCACGGAGGTCAGGCGGAACATGGCATAAGAGAGCGGACGTGAGAGCTCCAGATTGCCGATATTGGCATGAATCTGCTCTATCATCGGGCAATGGCTGCCCAGGATGCCTTCAAATTCGTCCAGATACTTAGGCGCTCTGATGCCGCTGATTTCAGCCGCAGTACCCAGATCCATCATCTTGCCTTCCCAGACTTCTCGTTCGGGAATGCCGCGTTGGATAAAGATATATTCCACATTGCCTTTGCTGGTTTTGAGGGCAAAATAGATAGCATCCGGAATATTTAAACCGGTGAGGTACAAAAAGTTATTCTCTTGTTTAAACTTCTCCAGCTTACCCACAGAGGCGGCAAAAAGCACGACGGCTTCATTTTCCTTGAGTGAGGCAAGCAGTTTTTCACGACGGGGCATGGTGATTTCGCGATTCATTTTATACTCCTGAATATTATTAAATGTTTAAAAGTCCATTATCTTGAAAGCCTCTGATGTGTCCAGAAATATTACTGCTATTTGAGAGGGGAATAATCGAACTAAAAATCAAATACCGGCTGATAAAGGGGTGTAGTATCCTCAAAAGCAGGGGCTTATCCGGATGACAATAATTTGGATTCAGCTGCCTTGAGGAAAATCAGAATAGATCAATGCCCGTCTTGCATAATCCCCGCGATCAGTTTGTAATGATGGTCATCCTTTTCGTAGCATTCTCCCACACTCAGCAGCATCAGGCTGGCTTTACGCATGGGATAGTTCCCGGCTTTCAGGCCTTCACAAAGCCCAATAAACTCCAGATCCGTAACAGGCAGCGGCTCATATTCACGGGTCTTATAGCTCAGCTGAATGGCGATACGCCGGCCTTTGTCCATGTCCCTAATCTGCACAATCCCCTTTTGAGGAGAGATCAGCATCAGAGATTGGACGTCACCCACGGGCAGGTTCAGATAGTGTGCTTTGGGCAGTCTTCTCTGGGTATTGTAAAAGATATAATCAGGCTGATTGGGAGGATGAATCTCTTTCACGCTGTCGATAGAGGCCTCACCCAGTTTCTCCCAAGGCTCCCCTTTCGCGATCACATAGTTTTCCGTCTGGAAATAGCTGATAGCCTTGTCCCAGAGCTTTACCCGTACAATATCCAGCTTTTGTGCCAGCTCTCCACTGCCATAGCGAATCTCCCTGTCGGACAAAGCATAGTGGACGCCCAAATCGTTACTGATCAGCCGATACCATTGCCCTGTGCACCGGTCCACGCCCGCCACACAGTATTTCCCATACTTTTTGGAGACTGCCAGAAGGATGATTTCCCTGATCATAAATTGATGATTTCCACCTTTGGATACACTTTTTGAATAATCTGGGCGACCATCAAGCGGTGACAACTTTCCGCCTTTACCTCCGAACACAAAAGACAAATGGGCTTCTGGGCCTGGGGCCACTCTTTTTTAATGAGTTTTTCCACATTCCGG
>CAXZAB010000008.1:0-19226 GCA_964293715.1 uncultured bacterium
CAACCTTTTTCTTCTTTTGGCTTGCCTAATTTACACCAACCTTTGAGACGTTACCATTTGGAGAAGCAAGGGTCAGTAGAAGCCGATAACCATGTTAGTCAAAACATCGTTTCATTTGATATGGACTATATCAGGACAGAGTGGAGAAAAAGCCTGGAACGCATAATTGATGATCCAGAGGGTGCAATTACCTCAGCGCGATCTCTCATTGAGACAACATGCAAGTATATCCTTGATAAATACGACATTAAATACGATGATGACATCAAATTGCCACAGCTTTATAAATTGGCAGCAAAACAGCTTAACCTCGCACCAGAACAGCACCAAGAACCAATTTTCAAACAAATACTTGGAGGATGTTTTTCTGTCGTAAGTGGATTAGGATCACTTAGAAACAAGCTTGGTGATTCTCATGGAAAAGGGATCACACAAACAAAGCCATCTTCAAGGCATGCTGCGCTTGCGGTTAACTTATCTGGTGCAGTAACGTCATTTCTATTGGAAACCTATAAGAAAAATCATGATATTAACCCTCAGTAAAATTCCGCATAGTTGCACATAAAGATATGATGAAATTAGAAAAGACTATCAACTTGAAGGATATCTTTCAACAGAGTGCGAATAAGATAATTGCGGACCGTGACAGAGCAGGAACTTTACATCCGTCAAATATTAGAGCATGTGGAAATGAGATTGAGAACTCGGTAAGAAATTTCCTTGAAGACAGGATCCCGAGTAAGTACCATATTGGTCAGGGACATATTATAAATAGTAGTCAATATATATCTCCGCAACTTGATGTTATGATTACAGATAGCACAACGCTTCCTATTCTGCTAAAAACATCAGACTGTACTGAGTATAATCCCATTGAGTCTGTTTATGCAATAGGCGAAGTGAAATCAACATATAAAAATTCGAATGGCTACATCGAATCATTCTGTGATACGATCAAAACAATAAAGTGCAATTTGGGAAGGATATCTATAGAAAACACGGCATATAATGGGCTAAAAAACAAGACATTGCTTGAGCATACAGTAATAAGCTGTCCGAATCCAACATTAAACCCCCTATTCTCGTTCATGTTATTTGTAGATGCTGGTAATTTTAAATGGGAGCACATGAATACAATCTTAGGAAAATATGACTCAACCTATTTACCTAATCTTATCGTTTTGCTTAATCAAGGATGCGTTTTTAAAGGGCATTTAAACGACGGAAAGCTAAATCTTGATTACTATCCAGAGTACGGGGATGGACACTCTGTATGGATATACAGTGGTGTTGAAGGGACACAGGATAACGCAGGGACAAACTTGGCTTTGTTGTACCATAACCTCCTTGTTCATCTCGCATCATGCAGTTTGGAAGCACCGAATTATATGTCATATTTTAGCGATCTGTTAGAATTTAAGAAAAGTAATATTGTAACAATCACATAAAGGGTACATGTGTTACTTTGTAATCATAGCAATTTACATGTGTCTTGAATGGGCCTCATTTTTAACTTCTTCTATGGCTTCTTAGATAAATGCCTCATGTTTTCAGGACTTTTGGATTGAAGATGAGGGTATATTGCAGAAATGGAGAACAGAATTCTATTAAATGCCATTTGAAGTTTTCATTGAGCAATTATAAGAAAAAGGCTTGTTATCGGATTTGATTGGTTTCGAGGGAGAAGATTGAGATAAAGCAAAGAAAACAATTGACAGATTGGCTGGGGTAAATTCTTATGTATAGATATATTGAAAAAGCACCAAGGTGCTAAGCACAAGTCCCAGATTTTGCAGGGGCTTATAGTTCTTTAGGAGGAATAATGTTATCCTATTATCAGGATACTCCTGGTGAGTATCGTGGTGGCAGCCGTGTGAACGGCAGCCTACAAAACTTTAAAAAAAGACAACGGCATATCCATCAGATAGCGAAGCGGAGCTGTATTCAGCATTGTGTGTGCATTTCAGGTGGAATTTGCCCAAATAATGGAGGTTCCAGTGAGTAAACAGGAAAATCGAATTCGGATTAAGTTGAAAGCTTATGACCATCGTTTATTGGATCAATCTGTCGCGGAAATTGTGAAAAGCACACGTAGCACTGGTGCCAAGGTGATTGGGCCTATCCCGCTTCCCACAGATCGTACAATATATACGGTTTTACGCTCGCCCCATGTCAATAAGAAATCTCAAGATCAGTTCCAAATGTTGGTTCACAAACGTTTGGTCGATATCATGAATCCTACCCAGCAGACCACCAATGCTCTTAAGAAGCTGAGTTTGCCGGCCGGAGTGCATGTAGAGATCAAAGCAAATACCAGGAGCTAAGCATGATCGGACTTATCGGAAAGAAAATAGGTATGACGCAGATCTTTGATGAGACAGGCAATGTGATTCCAGTTACTGTAATCCAAGCCGGTCCCTGCAAAGTGATTTGCAAGCGTACAATCGCAGAAAATGGTTATGAAGCAATCCAGGTGGGTTATGAAGAGGTCCCTGAAAAGAAGGTCTCAAAACCCATGCTTGGACATTTTAAAAAGCACGGCAGTCCCCTCTTTCGTCATGTAAGAGAATTTCGCCCCAGTTATGGGCAACTGCTGGATGACTTTAAGGTCGGTGACGAGCTCAAAGCTGATTTGTTTGGAACAGGCGAGACCGTAAGCGTAAGCGCCAAATCCAAAGGTTGCGGCTTCACCGGCGTGATGAAACGGTATGGTTTTGCCGGCTCTATCGCTACTCACGGAACGCATGAATCCTTCCGTGGTGGTGGTGCTATAGGTCAGTGTGCCCAGCCTTCGCGCGTCTTTAAAGGCAAAAAGATGCCAGGACAGCACGGTAATACCAACACTACTACACAACATTTGAGTGTGGCAAAAGTGGATACCGAGCGCAATCTGGTCATGGTAAAAGGCTCTGTACCCGGCCATCGCAATTCCTTGGTCATTATACACAAGGAACAATAAGGGGAAATGTAATGGTAAAAGCAAAAAAATTCAATATCCAGGGCGAGATGATCGGCGAGGTGGAACTTCCCCTTTCCGTATTTGACGTAGACGTAAATTCGCCCAAAGTGCTTTTGCACGAAGTGGTTACCATGTATCTTGGCAATCAACGTCAGGGCACAGTACAAAAGAAGAACCGAGCCACGGCCCAAGGCAGCACGCGTAAGCTTTTCAAGCAGAAGGGCACCGGTAATGCCCGTATGGGCTCCAGCCGTTCACCCATTAGGAAGGGTGGTGGTATGGCCTTTGCCATCTCACCAAAAGATTGGTACCGGAAGATTCCGCGCACCAAAAAGCGTATGGCTCTCAAGGTCGCTCTCACAGACCGCGCCCGTGATGGACGCATCTTTGTGATCGAGAACCTGAAATTTGACCAAGCCAGCACCAAGCAGGCCAAAGCTATTATCAGCAAAGTGAGCCCCGAGAGGGGACGCGTCTTGCTGGTGACAGATGGACATCATGTCCCCACCGTCAAAAGCTTCAACAATTTACCTGAAGTGATGACGAACCGGGCAGATTCCCTGCATGCTTACGAAGTGCTGAAGAGCAGCTACATCATCCTTAGTGAAGACGCTCTGAAAAAAGTAGAGGAGGTATTCAGCAAATGATACATCCACGGAATATCGTAATCGCCCCCATTATCACTGAAAAAAGCAGTGATCAAATGGCCGCAACAAACACATATACCTTTAAGGTATCTATAAATGCTAATAAGATTGAGATCGCCAAGGTTATCGAGCAAATCTTTGCCGTCAAGGTTCTGGGCGTAAATACCATCCGTATGATGGGTAAGCCAAAACGCCTGGGCAAGTACGAAGGCAAACGCCCGGACTGGAAAAAAGCGATCGTAACCCTTCGCGAAGGCGATAAAATCGCCGATTTCGAGGTATAAGAAATGCCAATTAAACATTATAAACCAACGACACCGTCCCTCCGCTATCGCACGGGTTACACTTTTGATGAGATCACTACGGACAAACCGGAAAAATCTCTGACCAAACCCAATCCGAGAACCGGTGGACGCAACAATCGCGGACGCATCACCTGTCGTCATAGAGGCGGTGGACATCGCCGACACTACCGTATTATCGATTTCAAACGTAATAAGATCGGAATCCCGGCCAAAGTAGCCACGATCGAATACGATCCGAACCGTACAGCCCGCATTGCGCTTTTGCACTATGTGGATGGCGAAAAGCGCTATATCATAGCTCCGGAAGGCTTGCAAGTGGGCACCAAAATTATGAGCTCACCTGAAGCAGAAGTAAAAGTAGGGAATGCGCTTCCTCTGGAAAGAATTCCTTTGGGCAGCGTGATTCACAATATCGAGCTCAAGAAAGGCCGCGGCGGACAAATCGCCCGCAGCGCCGGTGCTTATGCTCAAGTAGTGGCCAAAGAAGGTGACTACGTTCATGTAAAGATGCCATCCAATGAAGTACACCTGATTCGTAAAGAATGCCTTGCCACGATAGGCCAGGTAAGCAATAGTGACCACTCACTGATCAAGATCGGAAAAGCCGGTCGCAGCCGCTGGCTGGGTAAGCGCCCCTCCGTACGTGGCGTGGCGATGAACCCTGTAGACCATCCCATGGGTGGTGGTGAAGGGAAATCATCCGGTGGCAGACATCCTGTATCCCCTTGGGGCAAGCCCTCTAAAGGTGGAAAGACCCGTAAAACCCGCAAGTATTCCGATGATTACATCGTGAAAGCGGTTAAAAAGAGATAGTGTGAGGATATTGATTAATGTCACGTTCAATTAAAAAAGGTCCATTCGTTGACGATCACCTGATGAAAAAAGTAGAAGTCCTCAATGCTGAGAGCAAAAAAAGCGTGATCAAGACTTGGAGTCGCCGTTCGGTGATTACTCCAGACTTTATCGGTCATACCTTCTCTGTGCACAACGGCCACAAGTTCGTGCCCGTGTATGTTACAGAGAATATGGTAGGTCACAAACTGGGTGAATTTTCACCTACGCGTACTTACCGTGGCCATAGAGATAAGAAGAAAAAGGTAGATACCAGGAGATAAGAGATGGAAGCTAAAGCAAAATTGCGTTTCGCTCGTGGATCTGCCCGTAAAGCCAGGCTCGTACTGGATACCATTCGCTATAAACCGGTGAATGAAGCTATCCATATTCTGCAATTTTCACGTCGCAGAGCAGCCGGACTTATTTATAAATTATTGGAATCTGCAGTGGCAAACGCCCAGCACCAAGACCCGAAGTTAGATTTGACTCAGGTCTTTGTAAGCCAGGCAATGGCCGATGAAGGTCCCCAAATGAAACGTTTTATGCCCAGAGCTCAGGGAAGAGCCTTTATGATCAGGAAACCGACCTGTCATATCTCCCTGGAGATCCAAACTTTAGAATAGGAGGAATACCTTGGGACAAAAAATAAACCCAACTCTGTATCGCATCGGTGTGAATAAAGAAACCGATTCCATTTGGTTTGCTCAGGGCTCGTCTTATGTGGATTCCCTCCAGGAAGACATCAAGATTCGTAGCTACATCCATAAACGCCTTGCCGATAAGATGGTCTCAAAGATCAAGATTTACCGTAAGACCAATTCTATCGTAATGGATATCCATACAGCCCGTCCGGGCCTGGTTATCGGAAAGAAAGGTGAGGATATTGATAAGCTGCGTGGCGAGCTGAACATTCTGATTAATAAGAATCGTTCTACCCCGATATCTGTATCAATAAACATCGAACAAATCGACAGGATGTGGCTTGATGCCCGTCTGGTCGGCAAAGAAATCGCCCGTCAATTGGAAGAACGTGTGTCCTTCCGCCGGGCCATGAAAATGTCTATGCGCAATGTGATGAGAGATGATGCTCTCGGCGTGAAAGTACAGGTAGCCGGACGCCTTGGTGGCGCCGAAATCGCCCGTACGGAAAGTTACAAACAAGGTCGAACCCCGCTTCATACCTTGAGAGCCGATATTGACTATGCCGCTGTGGAGGCAAGTACCACATACGGCCTGATCGGCATCAAAGTATGGATCTACAAGGGCGACATACTAAACTAAGGAGAGACAAGTGTTAGCACCTAAAAAAGCAAAACATCGCAAGATGATGACTGGCAGACGCAAGGGTCTTTCCTGGACCGGATGTAACGTCGATTTTGGCGATTACGGTTTGATCGCACTCGAAGATGCTTTCATTTCCAGCCGTCAGATTGAAGCTGCCCGTATCGCTATTACCCGTCACATGAAGCGTTTGGGTAAGGTTTGGATTCGGATATTTCCGGACAAGCCTATTACCAGTAAACCCGCTGAAACCCGTATGGGTAAAGGCAAAGGCGCCCCGGAATATTGGGTAGCCGTAGTCCGCCCCGGCCGGGTCTTATTTGAAGTCGATGGTGTGGATGTAAATGAAGCCAAAGAAGCTTTGCGTCTTGCTGGACACAAACTGCCGATTAGAACCCGCATCGTGGCACGTGAGGGAGTGGAATTATGAAGATTCAGGAAATCCGTGATCTCAGTATGCACGAGATGCAGGAAAGAATTGAAGAACTCCGTATCGAGCTCTTTAATCTGCGCTTTCAGAAAGTCAAAAACCTGCTTGACCGGCCAGACCGGATCCGCCTCGCCAGACGCGAGATAGCCCGGATCAATACAATTATGAAAGAAAAAGAGCTAAAGGCTTGAGGTGAATGTGGAAAACGCACGTAGAGTAATTAAACAAGGTGTAGTGGTTTCCGATAAGAACGAAAAGACCATCGTGGTTCTCGTTCAACGCCAGTACATGCATCCGTTATATAAGAAGACCGTACGCCGTCATAAAAAGTTCATGGCGCACGACGAAAATAATGAAGCACACGAAGGCGATACTGTGGAAATCCGCGAATCGCGTCCGATGAGTGCCCGTAAACGCTGGTCTCTGCACAAGATTGTAGAGAAAAGAAAATAAAGAGGCTGGAGAATGATTCAAGTAGAAACAGTATTGAATATTGCCGATAACTCTGGCGCCAAAAAAGCCCAGTGCATTAAAGTGTTAGGTGGCTCCAAGCGCAAGTACGCCTCTTTGGGAGACGTCATAGTTGTCGCCATCAAATCCGCCACTCCTGGTGGCAAAGTAAAGAAAAGCGCTGTGGAAAGAGTCGTGATAGTGCGCACTGCGAAAGAAGTACGCCGTTCAGACGGATCCTATATCCGCTTTTCAGACAACGCTGCCGTCGTAATAGACGAAAAACTTGAGCCCAAGGGAACCCGTATCTTTGGTCCTGTAGCACGTGAATTGCGTGAAGCCGGATACATGAAGATCATCTCTCTTGCTCCGGAAGTATTGTAGGAGGAAGCGTGGTAAAGAAAATGAATTTGAAAAAGGGTGACCTCGTAATGGTTATCACCGGCGAAGACAAAGGAAGAAAAGGCCATATTCTCAGAGCCTTTCCCAAGACTGGCCGGGTAATCGTAGAAAAAGTAAACATGATTAAAAAGCATGCCAAACCTTCTCAGAACAACCCCCAGGGTGGGATCATCTCTATGGAAGCACCTGTTCACGCTTCGAATGTGATGCTCTATAATGAGAAGCTGGGCACGGTTTCCAAGCCGGCGATCAAGATACAAGATGGACGCCGGGTGCGCGTTTGCCATAAATCCGGTGACGAGCTGTAAACAAGGAGCGTATTTAAATGAACCGACTCAAAGATAAATATCAGAGCCAGGCAATCCCTGCCCTTACCAAACATTTTAGTTATAAGAACCTGCATCAGGTTCCCAAACTGGAAAAGATTGTGGTAAGCATGGGCGTGGGAGAAGCCACTCAGAATAAAGCGATCTTGGATAGCGCTGTAAAAGATATGCAGCAGATTACAGGCATGAAACCACTGGTGACCAAAGCCCGTAAATCCATATCCAATTTCAAGCTGCGTGAAGGCATGCCGATAGGCTGTAAAGTGACTTTACGTGGTAAGATGATGTATGAATTTTACGACCGTCTGATCTCGATCACGATTCCGAGAATTCGTGACTTTCGTGGTCTCAAAACGAACTCCTTTGATGGCAGAGGAAATTACTCCTTTGGTCTCAAAGATCAGACCGTTTTTCCGGAGATCGAATTTGACAAGGTGGATGCCGTCCGTGGGATGAACATCACCATCGTAACTACCGCTCACACTGACGAAGAGTGCCAACAGCTTCTACGCGAACTTGGCATGCCGTTCAAAAGAGCAGAATAAGGAGATATTGTGGCCAAAAAATCAATGATTGTCAAGCAACAAAGAACTCCCAAGTTCAACGTACGCAAGTACAACCGTTGCAAGATTTGTGGACGCCCACGGGCTTACATGCGTAAATTTGGCATGTGCCGTCTTTGCTTCCGCAAGTATGCCGCCGAGGGGGCTATCCCCGGAATCACCAGAAGTAGCTGGTAAAACAAGGAGATATAAATGAGCGTATCTGATCCGATAGCTGATGCATTGACCAAGGTCCGCAATGCATATCGTGCCGGACACTCGCAAGTGATTGTCAACCATAGTAAGATTATCGAAGCTATGATGAGAATCCTTGCAGAGGAAAACTTTGTAAATAGTATTCAGATATTAGACAAAGATCCGGAGCATAAGTTCAATTACAAGCGTATATTAGTAACCCTGCGCTACACCAATGAAGGCCAAGCGGTGATGTTAGGGTTAGTTAGAGTTTCTAAACCCGGAAGACGTGTTTACGTCAAAGCGGACAAACTGCCCAGCGTGTTCAATAACACAGGCTGCGCCCTCATCTCCACCAGCTCTGGTGTGATGGTGGATCGCGATGCCAGATTGAACCACGTAGGTGGCGAGTATGTCTGCCGTGTTTGGTAGGAGGATAGTATGTCCCGCATAGGAAAATCACCTATCAAAATTAGCTCCGATCATGTCATAAAGATTGCCGACGACAGCATTACTGTCAAAGGCAAGCTGGGTGAGCTTAGCTACACCCTGATGCCCGGTATGAGTCTTCAGATGGAAGACGGCATGCTGCATGTTCTGCGCGCAGACGAAACCAAGAATATGCGTGCAGCTCATGGCCTTACCCGCTCCCTGATCCAGAATATGGTTACAGGCGTGGCTGAAGGTTATAAAAAGACCCTACACATCTTTGGCACCGGCTACAGTTCTGAAAGAATTGGCCCTTGGCTCAGACTCACTCTGGGTTTTTCACACGATATCCTGCTGCGCGTACCCGAAGGTCTCACAGTAGAGGCCAATGCGGTTCCCCGCTCCAGAGGTGGTCGCAGTGACTTCACCAGTATCATCACCATCGAAGGAATCAATAAGCAGATGGTCGGCCAATTTGCCGCTGAAGTACGCTTTTGTCGCCCTCCGGAAAACTATAAAGGCAAGGGAATCCGTTATCATGACGAATACGTTGCCATCAAAGCCGGAAAAGCCGGGGCTTAATAAGAGGTAATGAAATGATAAAATCGATTACAAAGATAAAAAGTGATTTACGCAGGCGCCGCCGCGCTTCCATTCGCAAACACCTTGCAGGAAGCAGCGAGCGTCCCCGCCTTGCAGTATTTCGTTCAAATAAAAACATTTACGCGCAGATTATCGATGACAGCAAGGGCGTGACCTTGGCTTCGATGTCTTCCAAAGCCAAAGATTTTGACGCAGGAGAAGCCAAAAACAGAACTGAAACAAGTTTTGAAGTAGGCCTCAAGCTGGGTAAAAAGGCCGTGGAAGCTGGAATCACAACCGTCGCCTTCGACCGTGCCGGATACAAATATCACGGCAGAGTGAAAGCTCTGGCCGAAGGTGCCCGCAAAGCCGGGCTCGATTTCTAAGACAGGAGGATAGCTTGAATTATCAACATAGACAGAGACAGAATCCCGAAGAAGAAAGATTGACCGAAAAGATCATCGATACCAAGCGCGTGGCCAAAGTGGTAAAAGGTGGACGTAACTTCTCCTTTACCGCTATAGTAGTGGTGGGAGACAAAGAAGGCAACGTCGGCGTAGGCAATGGTAAAGCCAACGAGATCGTAGATGCGATCCGTAAAGCCAAAGAAAGAGCCGTGAAGAATATGTTCCGCGTACCTATCGTACGGGGCACTGTGCCTCACGAAGTCATGGCCCGTTTCGGCGCCAGCCGTGTGATGATCAAACCGGCATCTCCTGGTACAGGAGTTATCGCCGGAGGTACTACCCGTGCCATTTTTGAAGCTGCCGGCATCGAAAACATCCTCTGCAAATCCATAGGGTCAAACACCCCCACGAACGTGGTGAAAGCGACTATCAAAGGACTGAAGTCCATGCGCACCATCGCCGATGTGGCCCGCTTACGTAACAAGACCGTCGCTCAGATTACCGGGCGTGAAAAGGTCCAGGAAAAGGTACAGGAGCAGGTGCAGGAGGAGACGAATGAAGAAGCTTAAGGTTACTCTGGTTCGTAGCACTATAGATCGTATAGAAGCCCACAAGAGGATTGTCCGCGCTCTGGGTCTCAGAAAGCTGAATAGCAGCCGGATCCATGATGACAATCCAGTAATCCGCGGTATGATCAATAAGATATCATACCTGCTTAAAGTAGAAGAATTGCAGGGAGAATAAGCATGTTGACACTAAATAATCTCGGCAAACCCGCTGGAAGAAAAAACAGAAAGCGCCTTGGAAAAGGCCAGGGTTCGGGCTGGGGAACACAGGCCGGACGTGGGCACAAAGGCAAGAAAGCCCGTTCTGGCGGAAACGTTCCTGCTTACTTTGAAGGCGGGCAGATGCCCATACACCGTCGTTTACCCAAACGTGGTTTTAGAAGTATCTTCCGTGTAGAAAATCGCACTCTCAACCTCTCTGCTCTGCAGGGCTTGGAAGAGAAAGAATATGACATTGCCAAATTCGAAGAATTAGGCTTGATCCCTACCAAGGGCAAAAAATCAAAGGCTCCGGTAAAAGTATTGGCCGGATCTTTTGAAGATTTCACCAAAGCTGTTCATGTGAAAGCAAACGCATTTTCAAAGAGCGCAAAAGAACTCATTGAAAAGAACGGCGGCACAGCGGAGGTAGTTTAACTTGCTTAAAACTATAACAAACATGTTCCGGATTCCGGACTTGAAGAAAAAGATCCTGTTTACAGCGCTGTTTTTGGTTCTGTACCGGATGGGCAGTTTTGTGCCTATTCCCGGTGTAGATGCCACAGCCTTGCGGGCATTTTTTGAAGGCGCCAGAGAGGGTGGAAACACCCTGTTTGGGCTGCTGGATCTCTTCGTAGGCGGAAACTTCGAGCGTGCCTCGGTATTTGCCCTGGGCATCATGCCCTATATTACTGCCTCGATTGTGATCCAGCTTTTAGGCAGCATCGTCCCTTATTTTGAGAAACTTCGTAAAGAAGGCGCGGACGGGCAGAAGAAGCTGAATCAGATCACGCGTTATGGAACCGTTGGATTGGCTGCTTTTAACGCCATTACTATCACAATATGGCTTTCCAATCTTTCCGGCGGTGTGATTCGCGCACCTGGAATTCTATTTCATTTTACCGGGATAATCACCCTGGTAACGGGTACTATGATCGTGATGTGGCTGGGTGAACAGATCACCGAGCACGGCATCGGCAACGGCATTTCACTTATCATTTTCGCCGGAATCATTGCCCGCTATCCAGAAGGTTTTATCCGGATGTTTCAAAAGATCAGCGCCGAACCCACTTATGCCTGGAAGGCTGTAGCAGCCATGGCACTGATGGTAGTAGTTACCGCAGCTGTGATCTTCGTAACCGAAGGCACGCGCAAGATTCCTGTGCAATATGCAAAACGTATTGTTGGCCGTAAAGTTTATGGCGGACAGAGCACCTATATTCCTTTGCGTGTGAATACCGCTGGCGTGATCCCCATTATTTTTGCCCAAAGCGTATTGATGTTTCCAGCTACCATCGCGGCATTTTTTGGTACTGGCGGCGGCTTCTGGGTGACTCTGCAACGTCTGTTATCCCCTGGAGCGTGGTTATATACTATATTGTATGTCACCCTGATCGTCTTTTTCGCCTATTTCTATACAGCCATCGTGCTCAACCCTACCGAGATGGCGGAAAATATGGTGAAGTATGGTGGTCACATTCCGGGTAAAAAACCGGGAAAGAAGACTGCTGAGTACATCAACAAAGTGCTCACCCGCATTACCCTGCCCGGCGCAATATTCTTCGCTTTCATAGCGCTGTTGCCCGAAATCATGAGTCACCGTTTTGATCTGCCTTTCTATTTTGGCGGAACCGGTCTCATCATTGTGGTAGGTGTGGCGCTGGATACTTTGCAGCAGATCGAATCTCATCTCGTAATGCGTCACTATGACGGATTTATGAAGAAAGGTAAGCTCCGCGGACACAACAGATAATATGATCTATATAAAATCGCCTTCAGAAGTGACTAAGATTCGCAAAGCCAGCCAGATTATTGGCGAGCTGCTGGATACTATGGCAAGCATGATCTCCCCGGGGATTTCGACCTGGGAACTGGACAAATTTGCCGAAAGTTTTATCCGCGAACGTGGCGGCAAACCCGCATTCAAGGGATATAAGATTCCCGGGCTGAAACCCTTTCCCGGAACTCTGTGCACATCGCCCAATAGCTGCATAGTGCACGGCATCCCTTCCAAAAAAGTAATCCTGAAAGAGGGTGATATCATCGGCATCGATGTCGGTGTAGTCAAAGAAGGATATTATGGAGACGCAGCACGCACCTACGCCGTAGGGCAGATCAGCGCAGAGGCAGCCAAATTGATGGCTGTCACCCGCACTGCCTTGGCCAAGGGCATCCAGGCTGCGGTAGACGGCTCCAGGGTGGGAGATATCTCCTACGCTGTGGGCTCTTATATCGCAAGCCAGGGATATTTCCCGGCGGATGACCTTACCGGACACGGAGTGGGACGTGAGCTGCATGAAGACCCCCAGATCCCAAATTTCGGCAGAGCAGGCTACGGCCCGCGTTTAGCAGCGGGAATGACATTGGCCATCGAGCCCATGGTAAATATCGGCACAAACCGTGTGATTGAAAAGGGCTGGGAATTTTTTGTGGCAGACGGCAGTTTGTCTGCACATTTCGAACACAGTATCCTGGTGACAGATGCCGAAGCAGAGATACTTACAAAAGCGTAAAAGGAAGGAAGATACATGAGTAAATCTGGCGTGATCGAAGTGGAAGGCGTCGTTACAGAAGCCCTTCCAAATACAACTTTTCGCGTGGAACTGGAAAACGGCCATGAGATATTGGCTCATTCCTCCGGTAAAATGCGTATGCACTATATTAGAATACTGCCGGGTGATAAGGTAAAAGTGGAGCTCTCTCCATATGACCTCACCCGTGGCAGAATTACTTACCGTTATAAATAAGAAAGAGATTTGCGTATCCTAATGCAGGAAGCGCAAGGAGATAACAATGAAAGTCAAAGCATCAGTTAAGATAATCTGCAAAGATTGCAGAATAATCAAACGCCACGGCGTTATTCGCGTTATCTGCAGCTCAAACCCGAAACATAAACAGAGACAGGGTTAATTAAGGAGGACCAACTTGGCACATATAGCAGGTATTGAGATTCCAAGGACCAAGCGGCTCTTTATTGGTCTTACCTATATCTACGGTATTGGTAGGAGCAGAGCCATAGAGATATGTCACATAGCCAATATCGATTACATGACAAAGGTCGCAGACCTTACATTAGATGAAGAGAAAGTACTGCGCGAAATCATTCAGAATGATTACGTTGTAGAAGGTACTTTGAGAACTCAGACAGCCATGAACATAAAACGGCTCATGGAAATTGGTAGCTATCGCGGAATGCGTCACAAACGCGGTCTGCCCGTGCGTGGACAAAGAACACACACCAATGCGCGCACTCGCAAAGGCCGCCGCTCAAGCGCCATCAAGAAGAAGAAATAGGAGCATGAGTAATGGCTAAGAAAATTAGAGTTAAGAAAAGACGCGTACACCTGTCCTACGATGAAGGATTAGTTTACGTGCACTCCAGCTTCAATAATACGGTTATTTCGCTTACGGATCGCTCCGGCAACGTTTTGGCTTGGAGCTCCGGAGGCAAGATCGGATATAAAGGATCCCGCAAAAGCACTCCTTTTGCCGCACAGATGGCTGCTACAGAAGTAGCCAAAATCGGCATGGAGATGGGTATCCAAAAAGTTGGCGTGATAGTGAAAGGCCCCGGAGGAGGTAGAGAATCCTCTATTCGTGCCCTGAATGCTGCCGGGCTGAAAGTAACCATGATCAAGGACGCCACCCCTATTCCGCACAATGGCTGCCGTCCGCCCAAAACCAGAAGGATATAAGGAGAAATCATGGCTAAATATACAGGACCCAAAGCAAAACTTTGTCGCAGATTCGGCGAAAACATCTTCGGCACCGCAAAATACGATCGCATCCTGGGCAAACGCAAATACCCAGCAGGACAGCACGGCCGCACGATGCGCCGTAAAGTGTCTGACTATGGCGTGCACTTAAGAGAGAAGCAGAAATTGCGCCTCACTTATGGCCTCATGGAAAGACAATTCAGAAATTACTATGTAAAAGCCAACAAAGCCGGTGGAGTAACAGGTGATCTTCTCCTGCAATTCCTGGAACGCAGACTGGATAACGTAGTATACCGTATGGGCTTTGCCACTACGCGTATGCAGGCCAGACAGTTTGTAAACCACGGCCATTTTATGGTCAACGGCAAGAAAGTAGATATCCCTTCCTTCCTTTGTAAAGAAGGCGATATCATAGAAGTGCGTCCCAAATCCCGCGGCATGAAAATGCACGTGGATGCACTGGACAGCTCTGAAAGTAGCTCGCCTTACGGCTGGTTAACTATAGATAAAGAAAATATGCGCGGCACCTTCGACAGTATTCCCGCCGCAAGCGAGATTCCGGTCACAGTAGATCTGCGTCTCATCGTCGAATTCTACTCCAAGTAACCCCCACAGGAGTTTGATATGATGTATCTTGAACCATTACAAATGCCAGAAAGCGTGGAGCAGGAAAAAGAAACCTATTCCCGCAATTATGGTAAATTCGAAATTGGCCCTATGGAACCCGGATTTGGAACTACAATGGGAAATACCCTGCGTAGAGTCCTGCTTTCGTCTATCCAGGGCGCCGCAGTTCGCTTTGTGCGGATTGAAGGTTTGCACCATGAGTTTACCGCTATTCCGGGCACAAATTCAGATTATCTGGATTTGATCCTCAGAATCAAGCAACTCGTGATCGAATGCTCATCCGTAGAAGAAAGCACCATCGTACTGGAACACAAAGGCAAAGGTATAGTTACCGCCAGCATGATCCAGGAAAATGTTCACGTCAAGATTATCAACAAAGACCTGTATCTACTGGAAGTAACCGAAGATATTGATCTGAAGATTGAGATGATCGTAGGCATCGGCCGCGGATATGTATCCGCAGACCATCAGGATCCGGAAGAAAAGCCTTTGGGGTTTATTCCCATCGACAGTATTTATTCCCCGATCCTGAAAGTGAACTTCTCTGTGAGTCATCAGCGTGTGAAAGAACGTATGAACTTTGACAAGCTGATCCTGGAAATTCATTCAAATGGTGCCATGGAGCCTATGATAGCACTGTTTTTGGCTGCCAAAATCCTCAAGGATATGGCCGGCAAAATCAGTTTGTTTGAGACCGAACCAGAATACATTCGTGATATTGAGCTGGATCCCGATCTCGAAGACAAAGAGCGCATTCTGCGCATGAGCGTGAAAGAAATCGAACTCACCGTCCGGGCTTCAAACTGCCTGGAGGCTGCAGGAATCGAGACCATTGGTGATTTGGTTGAAAAAACCGAAGCGGAAATGTTGAAATTCCGTAATTTTGGTAAAAAATCACTTGAAGAAATCGTTACAAAACTCAAAAAATATGATCTGGAACTGGGCACAGATGTGCAAAGCATCTATGACAAAATTAAGGAAGCCCGCAGCCGTGGCATAATCTCACCAAAGCCCATCAATCCTGATGCGGAAACTGAAGCTCCCGAGCCGAAAGCTCCTGCCAAAAAGGAAAAAGCTGCGACCGCCACCCCACGTAAACCAGTCCCCAAAAAGAAGGTGAAAAATGCGACATAGACATAAAGGAAGAAAATTCGGACGTGAAGCCGATGCCAGACGCCTGATGATGAGAAACCTTGTGAAATCCATGGTCGAGCATGGCGAGATTAATACTACTCTGCCCAAAGCCAAGGAAATGAGACGTTATGTAGAACGCCTGATTACCTACGGAAAGAAAGATACAGTTCATTCCCGTAGATTGGCCTACAGCTTCCTCGGTGATCGCGATCTGGTGAAAAAACTCTTTGATGAATTAGGCCCTGCCTTTACAGACCGTAATGGCGGCTATACCAGAGTGTTAAAAGCCGGTTTCCGTAAGGGCGACAGTGCTCCTATGGCTATCATCCAATTCGTGGAAGAATCCACTATTGGAAAGAAGAAAGCAGATAGCATCAAAACCGAAGAATTAAAGAAATAAAACCTGTAAAGGTTTGAATATAAGAAACCGGTACCTTGGGGTATCGGTTTTTTTTTATGTCGGTAAAATCCTTAGGAATTTCAGATAGTTTTATCCGCTCCGTGGAGCTGGCTTCAGCCGGCGTTAATGCCGGATTTAACCGGTTTTTGCCTTGCAGATGAGGGCAGATAAATACTTTCCCACAGCTTCCTATGCCATCTAAAGCCAGCTCTGAGGTCTGCTAAGATCAGTCTCACCGCCGCCTAAAGTCAGCGCTACAAAGCGGATAGGTTTCCCCATCCCATTCATCATTCACAACCTGCCGCACCCTCCTCCCTTCAATTAAAAACAAGATCATCGCATAGGCGTGATATCAGGTATTTGTGTTTGCATTTATCAAGTCTTGATTACATTATCTATGAAGATCTGCTTTGACTCAATCAAATGCATGGAGGAAATCAAGCAATGAAAGAACATAATATGAATGATGCTAAGAAGCAGGATAATAAGCATGGTGACAATACTGAACACCATCCTAAGAATATATCCGATACCGCTATAAAGAAGGATTCTATCACTCAGAATAAGCATTCACATCACGACCACCATTTACATATGGAAGCTGATTTTCGTAAACGTTTTTGGATATCTCTGATCCTGACCCTACCTATTTTGCTACTCTCTCCCATCATCCAGAAGTCCTTGGGATTGGGAACTGCTCTCCGTTTTACTGGGGACAGTTATCTGGTATTTTTCTTTTCTTCCTTGGTATTTTGGTATGGAGGATACCCTTTTCTCAAAGGATTTATCACAGAAGTCTCCTCCCTCCAAATGGGGATGATGACTCTGATCGCCACAGCCATTACCGTGGCGTATATCTACAGCAGTTTAGTGTTATTTGGCATTAGAGGTACGGATTTCTTTTGGGAAGTTGCAACCCTGATAGACATTATGCTGCTGGGGCACTGGATCGAAATGAGGTCTGTCAGAGGTGCTTCCAGAGCCCTGGATGAGCTTGCCAGATTAATGCCCGGAGTTGCGCACAAACTGATGCCGGATGGCAGTGTGCAGGATGTTCCTCTGGAAGAGCTGGCGGTAGGGGATAAAGTTTTGGTCAAACCTGGTGAAAAGATACCTGCCGATGGAGACATTGTAGAAGGGGAGAGCTCTGTAAATGAAGCAATGCTAACCGGAGAATCCACTCCTGTCTATAAAAAAGCTGGAGAGAAAGTCATTGGTGGTTCTATCAACGGAGAAGGCTCTTTGACTTTTGAAGTACGAAGCAGTGGAAAAGATTCCTTCTTGTCACAGGTCATAGAACTGGACAGGAAAGCTCAGGATAGCAAATCTAAAACTGAGAATCTGGCGAACATTGCTGCCAAATGGCTTACTATCATAGCGTTGACTGCAGGTACTGTTACCCTGGTTGGCTGGTTACTTCTTTCTGGAAAAGATTTTGCCTTTGCCTTGGAACGTATGGTCACTGTGATGGTCATCACCTGCCCGCATGCCCTCGGTCTGGCAATTCCCTTGGTGGTGGCTGTTTCCACCGCCATAGCTGCCAGCAATGGCCTAATCGTCCGCAACCGAAATGCCTTTGAGGCAGCCAGAAAGCTGCAGGTAGTCATCTTTGACAAAACAGGTACTCTCACCGAGGGACAATTTGGGGTAACCGATGTATTGACTTTATCCACGGACATTGATGAAAAGTCGTTATTGCAATATGCAGCTTCTGTGGAGTTGAAATCCGAACATCCTATTGCTCAGGCTATCGCCGCTGCCTCTGAAGAGAAACTATCTGTGCAGAATTTTCTCAGCATTCCGGGTCAAGGGGTAACAGGTACTGTCGAGGGGAAGGAGATCAAGGTGGTCAGTCCGGGCTATCTGAGAGAACATCACATAGAATTTACTGATAAAAGAATCTCCCCTCTGGAAGCTCAAGGGAAGACTATCGTATATGTGCTATCAGATGATCAGCTGATAGGTGTCATCGCTTTGGCAGATATCATTCGCCCTGAAGCAAAGCAGGTGATAACGGACCTCAAGGCTATGGGCATCCGATGCATGATGCTTACCGGTGATAATGAGTTTACAGCCAGTTGGGTTTCCGAACAAGTAGGACTGGATGAGTATTTTGCAGAAGTTATGCCTCAGGATAAGGCTGCCAAAGTAAAGGAAATCCAGTCACGGGGTTTTCTGGTTGCCATGGTCGGTGATGGCGTCAATGACGCTCCAGCCTTGGCTCAGGCTGATTTGGGCATCGCTATAGGAGCAGGCTCTGATGTAGCGGTCGAAACTGCTGATGTGATTTTGGTCAATAGCAATCCGTCTGATGTAATTACCATCCTGGAGCTTTCACGGGCTGTGAATCGTAAAATGCTGCAAAATCTGTTTTGGGCTACAGGATACAATATTCTTGCCATTCCTCTGGCTGCCGGTGTGCTGTATTCATTGGGGATTGTCCTATCTCCCGCTTCCGGAGCCATACTCATGTCAGCCAGCACTGTGATAGTGGCGATCAATGCCCGGATGCTGAAGATTAAACGTTAGGATATTGCTGAGATCAGGCTGTTTGGTTTCTGATTTTTATAATGCCATCTACAATGACAAAATACACTTGGGACTGATCTACTGATTGCCAGAGGGAAGAAGTCTGGTAAATTTATTCATAAAAGCTTAACTGGAGAGATATCAAGCTGTTCCCCAAATAAATGAAAAATGTAGCTTAAGGTTATTGTCAGATATTAATAGTCTCGCGGCAGGAGACTGTTCAACAAGATTCGTATTATTTTCAATAGATTAGCTGTTCCGAACAGC
>CAXZAB010000009.1:0-19031 GCA_964293715.1 uncultured bacterium
ACTTTGCCAGAATAGAAAACGACAAACAGACGCGCACGCATAAGATGATGCTGATGAAATAGCTTCATTAACTTGTCTGGAATACTTAGCAGGATTTGGCTTATAATCTCAGTTACTTTGCGCTTGCGAGCAGTATTCCAATTGCTGTGGATCAGAGAAAACATTACCTTCCGGGTGGAGAGCAAAGACGAAGCAGCCCAGATCCTGATTCCGAATCTGCAGGAAGTGGTTACCAATCTCGGTTTTGGAGTATCTGAAACCGCTGCAGAAAAAATCGCGACTGAATTTGCCCAAAAGCTTCAGGCTTATTTGGCTGGGAAGATTGTGGAGTAGTAAACAGAGGATATGTGAGGCAGGGATCAGCATCCCCTCTACATTTCAACAAGATGCGCGCAGCGGCTCCAGGCTCAAAACGGAAGGTTTTTATGCTGCAGATAAAAAGCCAAAGCGCAAAAGCTATTGACAAAATAAGCCCCTCTGCGATTGTGGAAAGACGAATAAAAATCAAGTAAAATAAATGCTCTCATGGAGGATAAATGACTGCAAAAAAACGTGTTTATCTGTTCGGTAATGGAAAAGCCGAAGGTAAAGCCGATATGAAAAATCTCTTGGGTGGAAAAGGTGCAAACCTTGCCGAAATGAATCTCATAGGTGTTCCCGTCCCCCCCGGATTCACTATTACTACTGATGTCAGTACTGAATACAACCAGGTCGGTGAAGCTAAGCTGCGTGAATTACTCACAGAAGAAGTAAAAACCGCCGTTAAATATCTGGAAAAGATTATGGGTACAGAATTTGGGTCCAATGAAAACCCCCTGTTACTCTCAGTCCGTTCCGGTAGCAGAGCTTCCATGCCAGGTATGATGGATACCGTCCTGAATCTTGGTATGAACGACGCTACCGTGGAAGGCATCATCAAAAAGACCAATAACAAACGTTTTGCCTGGGACAGCTATCGCCGTTTTGTGCAGATGTATGGCGATGTGGTTTTGGGTCTCAAACCAAAGACCAAAGAAGAAGAAGATCCTTTTGAAGTGATCATTCACCAGATGAAAGAGGAAAAAGGTGTGACCAACGACCTTGATCTCACCAGTGATGATTTGCAAGAGATGGTCAAACGCTTTAAGAAAGCCGTGAAAGACAATACCGGACAAGATTTCCCGGATGATCCCTGGGCACAGCTCTGGGGTTCAGTCTTTGCCGTTTTTGATAGCTGGAATAACGACCGTGCCGTTTACTATCGCCAGATGCACAGCATTCCCGATGAATGGGGAACAGCCGTGAACGTGCAAGCCATGGTCTTTGGCAATATGGGCGAAAACAGCGCTACCGGCGTAGCTTTCACCAGAGATGCTGCCACCGGAGAAAATATCTTCAACGGCGAATATCTCATCAACGCTCAAGGTGAAGACGTGGTATCAGGCGTGCGCACTCCTCAGGAAATCACCAAAGAAGGCTCCCGCAGATGGGCAAAACTTGCCAGCGTGAGCGAAGCAGACCGGGCTGCGAAATTTCCTTCCCTGGAAGAAACCATGCCCAAAGCCTATAAAGAACTCTTTGATATCCAGCGTAAACTGGAAAAACATTCCGGCGATATGCAGGACGTGGAATTCACCATTCAGGACGGTAAGCTCTGGATGTTGCAGACCCGTGGCGGCAAACGTACCGGATTCGCCATGGTGAAAGTAGCCATAGACATGATCGAAGAAGGGCTGATCGATGAAAAGACCGCTCTGCTGCGCATGGAACCCGACAAGCTCGATGAGCTCTTGCACCCTGTGTTTACTCCTGTCGCCCTGGCCAAGGCCGATGTGATTACCCAAGGCCTTCCCGCCTCTCCTGGCGCGGCCACCGGGCAGATCGTATTCTTTGCCGAAGATGCAGAAGCTTGGGCCAAAGATAACAAACATGTGATCCTGGTTCGCTCCGAAACTTCTCCGGAAGACCTTCGGGGCATGAATGTGGCCAAAGGCATCCTTACCGCTCGTGGCGGCATGACCTCTCACGCTGCCGTAGTGGCACGTGGAATGGGCAAATGCTGCGTATCAGGCGCAGGTGCTGTGATAATAAATGGCAAAGCCCGTACCATGACAGTAGGCACAAGGACTTTCAAGGAAGGAGATTGGATCTCTCTGAATGGTTCTACCGGACAGGTTATGGATGGCAAAATTGAGACTCAGGACCCCAAACTAAGTGGGGACTTTGAAAAGCTCATGAAGCTTGCCGACAAATATACCAAGATGAAAGTGCGTACCAATGCCGATACTCCTAAAGATGCTACTGTAGCCCGCAATTTTGGCGCGCAGGGCATCGGCCTCACCCGCACGGAACATATGTTCTTTGAAGGGGATCGCATCAAAGCTATGCGCGAAATGATCCTTGCCGATGATGAAGCCGGACGCCGCAAGGCTCTGGATAAACTTCTGCCTATGCAGCGCAGTGATTTTGAAGGCATCTTCATCGCCATGGAAGGTCTGCCGGTGACTGTACGTCTCTTGGATCCGCCCTTGCATGAATTTGTCCCTCACGAGGAAGCTCAACAGGCTGAGATCGCCAAAGAACTGGGCCTAAGCCTTCAAGAAGTGAAAGAAAAAGTGGATTCTCTGCATGAGACCAATCCCATGCTGGGACACCGGGGCTGCCGCCTCGGCAATACCTATCCCGAAATTACCGAAATGCAAGCCCGGGCCATCATTGAAGCCGCTATCATCGTCCAGAAAAAGGGTATGAAAGTGCTGCCGGAAATCATGGTTCCTCTGATCGGAACTTTGGCGGAATTTGAACTGCAAGACAGCATCATCCGCCAGACCGCTGAAGCAGTCTTCAAAGAAACCGGTGAAAGGATCGAATACCTGGTAGGTACTATGATTGAGATTCCCCGTGCCGCCATGCTGGCGGATAAGGTAGCCGAAAAAGCTGAATTCTTTAGCTTTGGCACCAATGATCTCACTCAGATGACCTTCGGCTATAGCCGTGATGATGCCGGAACATTCCTGCCCGTCTATCTGAAGAAAAACATCTTAAAACACGATCCCTTCCAGGTTTTGGATCAGGAAGGCGTGGGACAACTGGTGGAAATGGGCACAAGGCTTGGCCGTAAAACCAATCCCAAACTCAAAGTGGGTATCTGTGGTGAACACGGTGGTGAGCCCAGCAGCGTGGAATTTTGCCACACAGTAGGCATGGACTACGTGAGCTGCTCTCCCTTCCGCGTGCCGATCGCACGCTTGGCAGCAGCCATGGCAGCTGTCCGCGAATAAGATAAATAAATAAGTAATAGATGAAAACCGGCCAGTTTGAACTGGCCGGTTTTCTTTGGGAAGATATATGCTTCTTTCGGCTATTCTTGCAAGCTGATCTGCCGGTTTGGGACCTTGTCATTCATGATCATTTCGTAGGATTTATAGAATATGCCATTTGTGGTGGTAATGACAAGATAATCCAGAAACTTACTAATTGAGGTAATCGTCCTGGTTTCCATGTTTTCGGTGGGGATTTGGTAGATACTGCCGGGGTTTTCCGAATCACTGAAGAACCACGCTTTATCATTGATATGGATGAAAAGATAATCGTCTATGGCGCGAATATCGAATAAATAGGGCTCCATCCAGGCAAAATGTTCCCAGTTCTGGAAATCTGTAGAATAAGCCAGCTCGGTATTGGCAAGCTGCGCCCAGATCTTTCCCTTATATTCGAAGAGTGTGATAGCACTGTGATAACGATTAACCTGCGTCTCATCAAAGCTCAGATCAGGATATATGACCCGGTGATATGACGTCCGCGCATTATCATAAGCAATATAAAAGTTATTATTCATGGCGAGCATTCCCTTAAACGAAACATTCCAAAAGTTGGCACCTTCCTGAGGCGGAGATGCCGGCCAATAGCCTTTATTCGTTATCTGAATAATAGGGGCATCCTGCAAATCTACAAAAACCAAATAGTCCATATAATGACCGTCTTCTGTTCCACGAATCCAGGTAAGAAAGCGGTTTTTTCCGTTCATTAAGCCCAGCTCTTTCTCATAATAGGTATGTGAAAAATAAAAATCTTCAAACTTGGGATCAATATCTCTGGGCCAGATCATTATGCTTCCACTTGCATCTCCCTCGGTTCGTGTGATATAGATATTCCGATCTCTCAAATACACGGTAAAATCCTTAGAGATTAAGGGCTTGTAGTCCAAGCCGGTGGAAATGCCCAAGGCGTGCTGCTGCCAATAATTATCCATGTCATCAAAGCAAAGTGTTCCCCAACGATTGGTAGCAAAAAGCTTCCCTCGAAAGCTGCGGCTGTTGCTGACGAAATTACAGGCGGTTTCCCCAAATGTAACGGTATTCCAATAGGCATCAGGTTCTGCAGGTGATGTAGGACAGCGCTTTTTGCATCCTGGTGTGATAAGAATGATAGATAGGATAAGAAAAATCCAGATCAATTTTGGGTTCGAACCCCTGTGGACGTAGTGCAATCTCACGATATCTCCTTGTGTAAAATAAGCTTCTTGCTTAGCTGTATACGAGGTGAGTAAGGGCACGATCTTATGACCATGCCCGAATTCTCAATTTGGTGATGCCTTAGAAAAGCATTCATAGAAAGTCTTTAAAGCATCCTATAGTCATTTTATACTATTATTGCAGCACTACCTTGCGGGAGCTTTGCTGTTTTCCGGTAGTAAACGAAATCAGATATACTCCAGGGGCAAGTCTGGCGCCGCTATCGTCACGACCATCCCAGGTAAGTTCAAAGTTGCCTTTGGCATTTCCTCTGGCGTGATAGACGCGTCTACCTTTGATATTATAAATCTTGAGCTGATAGTCCTGATGTATCTCAGATATCCCCAGTTTGAGGGTGAGATTGGTGGCGCAAGGGTTGGGATACACTTCCTGGATTCCTGTTACGATAGGTGCTTCAGGTCCGTCAGGATTGCCAACCTTGATCTCATAGTAAACAGTGGCAGTGGCGCTGGGTTCCCAGGTAGCCAGGAAAGCTTTGGCTTTGACAGTGGTATTTTCCACGAGATGAATCGCTGCAGTGTATAATGTAGAAGCAGGGCCGGGTTCAGTGTCATCTGTCGTGTAGCGGATTTGGACGGCGGGAGTGGCACAGGTGATGACTACATCGACAGGTTCGGTATATTCTCCGGCTTCGGGCGAAAACTCCGGAGCGGCAACTGTGCCGGTGATGGTGTAAACACCAGTTGCAGTAGCACTGGGTGCCCAAGTATTCAAAAATGCTTTAGCTTTCAGAGTCGTGGTGGTGTTAATTGGAATCGGAGCGTTGTAAAGCGTAGAGCTTGCCGTGGGTTCCGTTCCGTTTGTGGTATAGCGGATATTGGATCCACCCGTAGCGCAGCCTATGGTAATATTTTGAGTCGTGGTATAGGTTCCTGCAGCAGGAGCAAATACTGGTGTGGCTACCGTTCCGGTGATGGTGTAAACACCAGTTGCAGTGACACTGGGTTCCCATCCGGTAAGGAAAGCTCTGGCTTTTAGGGTAGTGGTGGCACTAATTGGAATCGGAGCGTTGTAAAGGGTGGAACTTGCCCCGGGCTCACTTCCGTTTGTAGTATAGCGGATTTGGGATCCACCCGTAGCGCAGGCTATGGTAACGTTCTGCGCAGTGGTATAGGTCCCTGCAGCAGGGGCGAATACTGGTGTAGCTAACGTACCGGTGATGGTGTAAACACCCATTGTTGTGGCGCTTGGTTCCCATCCACTCAGGAAAGCTTTGGCTTTGAGAGTCGTGGTGCTGTTGATTTGCACAGGGGCGCTGTAAAGTGTGGAACTCAGCGTAGGTTCTGCTCCATTAATAGTATAGCGCATTTGTGCTCCGGGCGTAGTAGAGGAGATAGTTACGTTTCGGCCGGAGCTGTAGGTGCCGGCAGGAGGATTGAAGGTAGGGCTTGCCACCTGTTGGGTGCTCATCCCGGCATTGATCTGATAGAGGTTGTTCGGGTATGAACCTACCGTGCCGTTCACTTCAGAGACCAGGGTGTTGACATCGCTCAGGATCTGGTGGTTACTGTGATTCCACACTTTGAAGGTGATCACTTCGTCATTGTTCTCTGTGAATACCTGCAGCAGGCAGCCTGCTACTCCGGAGATTACTTGTACAGGTGTCTTGCCCCGAAGCTGCTGGATCCCGTCCACGGTAACAAACGCGGCCAGGATGTCGCCATCTGTGGCCGGAACGTTATTGATACTTACCTGGGCCATCACGCTCATGCTGCCGCTCAGGATCAGCGGAGAGCCAAAGGGATCGGTGGGAGCCGGGCCGGATTCCGGGAAGATAATCTCAAGCTCGGCAAACATTACCTGTCCGCCATCGTTGACATAGTGGACAGGGTGTTCGATCGCATTGGATCCCCAAGTATAGTCATTGAAGAACATCAAACCCAATTTACCTACTTTTTGATTACCCTGCATACCCGTGTATTTGATCTTGTTGGCGGGATATACCCACATGGGTTTCAAGCCGGAAAATTGGGGAGTCTCCACATTGTTGATGATGATGGGATCGCTCCAGGTCTCGCCATTATCCGGTGATACGCTGATGCAGATTTCCGGAGTATCGGCAAAACTTGAATAATTTAAGTCCCCGTATTCATTGATCATTCTCGCTCTCTGGCTGTCTTGCCAAACTATCGCCAGCATTCCTTCGCCATTACCCTGGGTCATCTTCAGGTTGTTGTAATGGAACATCATGGCGTCTAAGTGAACGGCGTCATCCCAATAGGGGAAGGGGTAATGATATTCGATGAGCAATTCACCATTATTGTACTCCGGCACTCCCCAGGGCGATTCCCGGTCCCAGGGCTGGAAACATTGATTATGGGTATCATCAGGGTTTTTACGGGGGAAAACGTCATTGATGGCGAATTGGTTGGTATTGGGATTGAAGACAAATTCCTTCATCACCTGAAGGGCGGGATAATAAGAGTGCTGAGTGGTTCCAAAAGCAAAAGTGGCCGGGACATGGATTCTGCCCAGATCATCCACAATGGCATTCAAGTGGCTGGAGTTAATTATAGACCAGGTGAGTTCATTATCGGCATAGGGAATGCCGCCTTCATTTAAGAAATGCCCCGGGCCTCCGGGAAAACTGGGTGGGTTCCAAGTGGGCAGATTGCTAAAAGCGCTTTCTCTAATCCAGGTACCTTGGCCGTAATTCGGACACTTGAATACATCCATCTCCGGCTCGTCTATGTAGGCGCTGCCGTTTGAATTCATGGCCAGATGGTAACCGGCATAGTATAGATTGCCCTGATCATCACAAGTGATCGAATGAAAAGGACGACGCCATTCTGTACCTACATTCCAGGCGTTCATTTCCGGAATACTGGTATAATTCCAGACAAAGGGAATTCCGATTTCGATATCATCGCCATTGAAATCGGCATAGGCGATATAGGGATTTTCACTGACAGCATAGGAATGGTCAGCTGAATTTCTGCCTAATACATACACCCGGCGCTTGTTTGCCACAGGCGAGGGGCCTGTTATGGCAGTGGGCCAGATGAATTCGTTGTCATAAGTGAATTGCCCGGAGGGGCTTTGCATCGTTATGGGATTATCAATCACGGTCTCGACATCACTGAATAGTCCGGATATACCCATCAGAAAAGCATCGCTGACAAACTGAACTTCAAATTCGGGATCTGCATCTGTGTTGGCATGCCAGGCGTACAGCGGTTTTCCGGATACAGGATCAACAACCATGGTGGGATATCCTTCACTGTTATTGACATAGGTGATTTCATTGTTGTTCACAAGTACACCGCTGCTATTGATATATGCATAAAAAACTCTGCGGGTCGAGGTGGGATTGCGTTTGCCATGGTAGGTCATGAAATATCCGCCTCCCGCTGCGTCTGGCACAATCTGCAAAGGCAGACCATTGTAAGAACCCATCATGTAATCATAGTATGAAGTCATGAGAGCTTGTGGGGTCCTGGAAAAAGTATAACTGGGGGGAATCCTGTTGGGCACGGCAGCTACGCTTTGAGGCTGCTCGATTTCCCGCTTGGCGGCTCCCTTCTCCATCAGCTTTGCCTGCGCAAAGCCGGCAAAAAAACTCAGTAAAACGACAATGGTTAAAAGTCTCTTTATCATGTTTCCTCCATGATCAGGGCTCCCCGGAAGAATCCTCCGGGAAGCCCCTACAATCTATTTTGCTAACATCGCTTTGGCTGTTTTGCGGTATTTACCCGCTTTCAGCTCAATTAGATAAACTCCGGAACTTAAGGCCCGGCCCAGCTCGTCTGTTCCATCCCAGGTAAGGTAGTGTTGCCCGGGCTCATAGCTGGCATTAGTGAACTGACGCACTCTCTGGCCTTTCAGGTTATAAATATTCACGCTTACCTTGGCGCTCTCGTGCGCCAGGCTGAAAGATATCGTGGTACTGGGATTGAAGGGATTGGGATAGCAACCGTAGAAATGAGTAGGCGGCGCAAGATCATCTTCATTTCCGGTTTGGGGCTGCAGGATGATGAAATCAGGATAGTTGCCCAGGGTGGCATTGGGTTGGCTGGCAAAGGTATTGGCGATTTCGATCTCACTGCCATCTGCCTGAAGCAGCCACAGGCTGATCTCTTCATTGGTCTCCTCGGTATAGATCTGCAGAAGCGCTGCCGGGAAACCTTCCGGGGTGATAAACTCCTCTGCGCCCCTGAGTTCTTTATTCACCCTGGCGATGAGAATATCGCCGGGAGCAGCCCAATCACATCTGGCCAAGAGCACCATGCTGGAAGGCAGAGGTTTGACTTCTATCCGGGACTTTTTCACTTCAGGAGCGGAAACCGTTTCGCGACTGCTTGGATAGATAAGGCTGTGTGCACCCGTGAGCTTGATCCAGTAGCCCTTACCGGGGGACATGGTGGAAAGCGTGGAATAGGGATTACCCGGAACGTAAACTCCATCGGTGCCTTTCACCTGCTGCAGCCAGGTGGAAATGCTCTGCATGGCAGTGGAAACTGACATAGAGTTTAGCGGAAAATAAGCTGCCATATTCCAGCCATCGCTCAAAGCCAGTGGGGTGTTTTCCGGAATCTCAGTCCCGGCTACATTCCAGTTGACGCTTGAGTTTACCTGGATATAGTAAGCCTTGCCATTTGTCAAAGTACTGAGCGTGGAATAAGGATTGGTGGGAATGTAAATCCCTTCGGTGCCTTTCATCTGTATGACTTGAGCGGAGATTGGAGCCAGAATAGTGCTCAAGGCGTTATCTGGAGGAGAAACATTGAGAGATACCAGGTTCCAGCCTTCCACCAGAGGAATAGTTTGGGAATTTCCCGCCGAGGCATCGATCACAAAGAGATTGTTGGGCCATTCGCCCACGGTGCCATTGACCACGGTATTCAAGGTGGTGGGAGAGTTTAGTACTTGATTCGTAGAGCTTTTCCAGATCTTGAAGTTCACCACTTCACCGTTGGTTTCGGTATAAACCTGCAAGATACATCCGGCGATCGCATTCTCTACCTGAACGGTTTGTTTGCCACGCAGTTCGGGCGCTCCATTCACGTTCACAAAAGCTGCCACCACATCACCAGAGGAAGCCTGCTCACCGTTTATGGTCACATTGGCCACCACGCTCATGCTGGTGGGTAAAATCACCGGAGCGCCAAAGGGATCTGTCTGGGTTCCACCACCCTGGCTGTATACCTCGAAGTTGTCCACATAGAAGATAAAAGCGTCATTAGATCTGCAACGAATGGCGATATATACATCTTGTTCGTCATAAGCGGAGAGATCATAGATATATTCTGTCCAATTTGCCGGAGCTTCTACATCTGCAGTTCCAGTGAGGTATTGGAAGCCCTGCGGAATGATTATAGGTATGATTGATATGCCTACTCTGAATTGCTCCAGACCGTACTGTGCGGTATGGCTTCTGGCCTGGAATTTCAGAGAACTGTTTGTCCCCAGAGTGATGCGTTCGGTAATCAGCCAATCATTATTGGGAGGAGTAAATGCGGCAAAACAGGCTGCCATCTTATTACCTTCATAAGGAAGCACATCCGTGAGAGGAGGCACGGTCTGCGAAGGATTAAAAATGAGGTAAGACATCGGTGAACCCATGCCGGGGAAATCCACATCAGTGATCCCGTAAGTGCCTGAATTATCCTGATCCAACAATGTCCAATTGCCAAAAGCAGTGGCAAAATCAGGATAATACTCAAAGCTGTCTTCCAATACTGTGGGAGGCAGCTGTAGATTTATATTTACAGTGATCATGGCAGGGGCAGATTCACCGGTATTGTAAAGCGCACTCACACCATAAACATAATTACCATTGGGCAGACTGCTGTCCAGATATGTGACTACTGCTGGATCATTGATGGTGGCAAGGGCAGTGCCATTGCGATAAACCTTGTAGCCCAGGAGCACGGCCCGGGCGAGATCTCTGGATAAAGCGGTGAATTTGCTGGTTAA
Organism: uncultured bacterium; assembly: GCA_964293715.1. Taxonomy (GTDB): domain Bacteria; phylum Cloacimonadota; class Cloacimonadia; order Cloacimonadales; family Cloacimonadaceae; genus UBA5456. The sequence goes on from CAXZAB010000009.1 coordinate 10,431, forward strand.
CTGACCGGCAGAGGCAGGCAGAGGAGCTTCGGCAATCGCGGGTAGCTGGATGGCTTTCAAACTCCGCCCTTGAGCCACAAAGCCCTGAATCAACCAGTTGTATTGAAGTGGAGGAACGGTAAGCTGGTCTATGGTAGACCAGGTATTAGCGAAATTTATGAGGTTTCCTTTTCCAGCCACCATAGGGCCATTATCACAACCAGCAGGATGTCCTCCCTGAGTATTGATGTTGTAGCCAATCCAGTATTGGGTACCCACTGCGATAGGGATGGGAGTAGTAAGAACGGCAGTCGCCCAGGCTTCGATGCTGGGACTATTTACCACCTGGGAGTACACCAGAGTGCCTGGTTCAGTGCTGGTGCCGCCTGTCCAAACCTTGACTGTATAAGTGCAATTTGCATACATAGGAACAAATTTCACCTGAGTCAAGACACCACCCACATATTGGATGAGATCACTGGCTTCATAGCGATGGGCTACGTCAAAAATGACAGGAGCGCCTGTCCCTATGCTATTGCCCAGAGCACTATTATCAGACCAGGATATCCATTCACCCGTCTGAGGCGGCATGGGGTTTACCCAGCTAAGATTTACGTCGTTTCCATCAAGGGTAGCGGCCAGGTCGGTAGGAGCAGCAAGACCTTCCAGGGTCACCTCAAGCGGCCCTGCAGGACTGGATTCACCGTTATGATAATAAGCGGTGAGGGTATAAGAATAGCTGCCAAAAGCAAGATCCGCATCAATGTAGGTAAGAGTGGCAGGATTGTTTATGGTAGCAATCAGATTGCCGCCACGATACAGTTTATAACCTATCTGCTGGCGAGTCCGGCTTTTAGCTGAACTCAGGGAAGCATGGGGATTTGTGAGCAAAGCCAGTTGTCCGCTTTGGAAGACCCCAGTAGCTTCATATATGGGCTCAGGCATCTGCACCATGGCCCGGTTATGCTCTACATAACCCTGAATCAACCAGTTGTACACAAAGGTATCACCAAGCTGATTAAGCGTAGTCCAGCCATTAAAATTGATGATATTCCCTTTCCCAGGCACCATGGGGCCTTCATCACAGCCAGCAGGAAAACCGCTCTGAGTATTGATTTCATAGCCAAACCACAAATTGCCGGTGGCAGGGATGGGAATGGGAGTGGTAAGCACGACATCGTTCCAAGCGTTTATGGTGGGAGTGGCTACGACTTGGGAATGTACCATACTGCCCGGGGCAGTAGCAGTACCGCCAGTCCATACTTTGATGGTATATACGCAATTCGTCTCCGACGGTACAAAGCTCACATGACTAAGGGTAGAGCCTTGATAAGGAATCAGATCAACACTGTCATAGCGATGGGCTACATCAAAGATGGCAGGGGAATTTGTGCCTATTGCATTGTCCATATCTTCAGGATGGCACCAAGTGATCCATTCTCCGGCGGATGGAGCTGCAGGAGCATCCCAAGCCAGATGAACATCGTTTCCCACTACATTGGCGTGGAGGTTTGAAGGAGGATACGTAGTTTGAGACTCTGTCAGGGTAAAATTCTGAACAGTTGATTGTCCGGATGGCAGATCTACTGATTGGGTGGATGAATTGTATCCTGTCTTGCTGGCCGTTATCTGATAGGTTCCAGCCGGAATAGCGGCGATTGTGTATCTGCCAGAGGTGTTTGTAGTGGTGCTGAAAGAAGTCCCTGCCACGCTTACGGTTGCTCCCGCAAGACCTGTTCCTCCGGATGATACGGTGCCTGTCAGATTAGCCAGGACAACCGGATACACGTTAAGAATAGCGCCTTGATAACTGGTAAAGGTGTGGCTGCCGGGATTCAGATTGGTAAGATAGAAGTAGCCATCGTAATACCCGCTCCAGCCCCAATTGAAATGAAAGCTGTTGGTTCCTTGATATCCATCCAAAACGAAGGCATGGCCACCTTCCCAGCCCTGACTGCCCTCGTAGAAGATCGGGCGTCCCAGATCAAGATCGTTTCTCAGCATCGAGGCCCAGGTCGTACTGGAGTATGAGGATGCGCTCACGTATTGAGCGGCGCTGTTATAACGGAAATTATTTACCAGCGCAGATCTGGCATCCTCTGTATAGGCGCCGCTGCCATCCGCAGAATACATCATATCAACGGCAACCCCGCAATGATAAATCAGGGTGGAAATGTTAGTATTGACATTGCTGATGCTGTTTGGCATACCTGCCCAATTGTAGGTGGTGGCTCCGAAATTCGCACTTTGAGTGCCATAACCGGAAGCGTAATATGAATGCGAGCCCACTCCTGTGGCAGGATGGTGCCATTTCTTCATGACCTGTGCCATGGCTGTAGCCACACAACCGGCATATACTTTGCCTCCGGGACCTGCTGCGTCTGCCGGGCAAGAGAAATTGTAAGGATTATCCTGATCCCAAGTAGTGCTTAGCAGCGGGGCCACGTTCCGGCTGTAATTGTAAGCGGAATAGTTCCCTTGGCGCAAAGCGCTCCAAGTTGCATCCATCTGCCACTCTGGATTCTGGCGGATTTCTGTCATCCCCCGCGAGTATTGATCCAGATACCATTTTACATGTGCAGGAATGTTCCCTTCAGGAAACTCACTTTGCAGCGAGTAACCCAAAATTGGAATGGAGCGGTCTTCCGCTGCCACCAGGATAAAGCCCGCAGGCTCAAAGCGCAGGATGTAAAAATCCGCTTCGTCGCTCGCATAACTGCCAGAATACGCTTCGCTGTTCACAAGTAAAGGCTTGGCTCCGCTCAGATGCGTAAATACGGATATTCCTATCGCCTGCGCTTCACTCTGTGAGATCGTGGCAGCGTAACTCAGACAGACCATCAAACTAAGTAATGTTATGATTATTAATCGCCTCATAATTTCCTCCTATTTGGACATCAAGGCTTTCACTGTTTTGCGGTACTTACCCGCTTGCAGCTTGATCATATATATTCCGGAGCTTAGGGTCCGGCCGCTGTCATCAGCACCATTCCAAAGCAGGCTGTGCTTCCCACGGGTATATTCTGCCCGGGTGAGTCTGCGCACTCTCTGCCCCTTCAGGTTATAGATGTTTATACTTACCATGGCATTCTCTTCAGCCAGGTTGAAAGATATTGTAGTGTCGGGATTGAAAGGATTGGGGTAGCAGTCATAGAGCCGGGTAGGCAGCGGGGCTACTTCCGGATCACCACTCTTGGGTTCCAGATTGATAAACACCGGATAGCTGCCCAGAGTGGCATTGGGTTGGCTGGTAAAGCGATTGGCAAGCTCCACTTCACTGCCATCTGCGCGGAGCAGCCACAGGCTGATCTCTTCCTTGGATGATTCGGTATAGATCTGCAAAAGTGCCGCGGGGAAGCCTTCCGGAGTGATGAACTCCTGGGCCCCTCTCACCTCTTTATCAACCCTGGCAAAAAGAATATCTGCTGGACTGGCCCAGTCGCATCTGGCCAAAAGCACCATGCTGGAAGGCAGTTGCGTGATGTTCATCAGGGGTTTTACTGCTACAGGAACAGGCGCCACTCCACGGCCGATAGGATAGACAAGGCTGTGTGCGCCCGTGAGCTTGATCCAATAGCCTTTATCCGGGTACAGGGTAAAGAGCGTGGAGTAAGGATTGTCGGGAATATATACCCCATCGGTACCCTTCACTTCCTCTACCCAGGTAGAGATGCTCTGTAGAGCTGTGGTCAAAGCCAAGCAATTCCTCGGTAAATAGGCAGTCAGATTCCAGCCATCAGCCAGAGGCAGGGGTGTCCCTACCGGGATCTCGTCGCCCACCACATTCCAGATAACGTTTGAGGTCACTTGGATATTGTAGCCTTTGCCATCGGTCAGAGTGCTGAGTGTGGAATAAGGATTACCCGGGATGTAAATCCCTTCTGTGCCTTTCACCTGCTGGATCTGGCTGGATATTGGAGCCAGGAGTGTAGGCAGCGTATGGTCAGAAGGAGAGACATTGAGCGATACCAAATTCCAGCCTCCGGTGAGAGCTATGTTTTGGGTGATCGCATTTGAGCTTGTCTCGACAATAGCGCGGATCATGATTTCACCTTCAGTGTAGGCTTCCCAGGCGGCATTAGAACCCATCTTTACATAGCTATGTCCACTATTATCTGTATCCAGGCCAATGCTTGAGGGATTTGGAATTACCAGGATTGACAGATAGAAAGCACCACCAGGGATTACTATTTCCGGAAAGAGAATGTGGTTCCATCCTTGCACCTGACTGCTGACAGGATATTGTACCTGAGCCAAATTGTCACCGGGCATTCCGTCTCCACCCACATCCTGGGCACGAACAATGAGGCTGGAAGGGGATACGTTGTGCAAATAAACCTTGGCATATTTTAAGGTCAGCTCGGAACCATGATTATAATACACTGCCATTTGATGCGTTGGGCTTACCGTAAATCCCAGTTCCGAACTGCCATCATCATGAGACAGTTCCACATATTCGTAATCCAAAACGTTTACGACTGCAGAAGCAGAAGGCAAAGACTCGTTCGTCCCGAACATCGCCGTTACGTGGTAGCTGTGGATACCGGCAGGAACATTCACGTCCATATAATTTAAGGTGATAAAGCCCACCTCATTGATCATCGTCTGATCACGATAGATTCTATAGCTGCTGGGTCTGATTCTGCGTGTGGTGTTTGCGCCCACGGAGTTATTTGAGAATTCGCCATCATAGTGCAGCCAGCCTTCTTCACCACCTTTACCCCCGGAGCCGGGAGCTTCCCAATTCAGGGAAACGCTGTTGCCATCTACTGTGGCTGTAAGATTTTCCGGAGGGGCCAGAGGCACATCATTATAGATCATAAAATCATCGATCATGATACCGCTGCCCTCAGTGATAGTAGGAGTGGACTTAAAAAACCAGCGGAACTTCACGGTCTCGCCGGCAAGATTGGAGATATCCCCATTCAGGCTGAAGAGATCGATCATGGAAGACCAGACAGCAGAGGCATCCGCATATACGTAATTTTCCTGCCAGGCCACCACTTCATTGCGGTTTGGGTTGGCCGAAGAGGGATTACTTTGCGTACTTACAGGGATTGTTGTCGCCACAGCCGGTAAGACTAAGCTCAGCATTAAGATAAAAAGTAGTCCGGATCTCATGATGCTCCTCCTTATGAGTGAACATACACTTACTTAAAAAGAGATAAAAGTAGAGTCCAAAATGTTGGGATGTATTCCAACTCATTGTTTCTTTGGGATAGCTTGGATTCATTTTCCTATCCTCATCTATATACATTTTTCTTTAGAGTCAAACCGCTAATCTCATTTCGCGATCTATCATCATTTTCGTCAAGTACTTTTTTTAAATAATCCATCATAAGTCTCAAATATTGATGTCGCTTCTACTTATGGTGTTTATGCCATTTGAGCATATCTGTAATGCTCTGGATTATGCTCAGTTGAGCATCAGTGATAAGCAAGGATGGTCCACTTTCAGGAATAGAAGACATGTAGCTGGCTATCAATCCTGACAAATATATACTCTCCATAGAAGTCTTCATATATTGCTGTGATGCGTGGCTTGCCAGGCGAATCCGCATCAGCCGGAGGCGTAGGTGGATCATTTACTGAGTTATCTTTTATGGTAATCAGCAAGTTTAGTTTTATGATCATTAGCACGTAGTCAAAATCGGTTTTATCCATTTTAATACTCCCTTGAAATTTAGTCTCTATAAGATAAGTGTCAAAATGGGGGAAATGGGGGTCGCAGATCAGCAACTTTCTTCATTAATGATTATTTACTTGACTCCACAGCCTGATTTGGATTAGTATATATATAGTGGAGGTACGTATGAATGACGAAGTATTTGAAACACGTGAAATTCCTGAGGAAGAACAGGATAGTATTAATGATCGTATCGTTGATATGGATCACGCCAAGCTAAAATTTTACGAAGATCTGCGCCAAAACGCCAAGGGCTGGACGCAGGAAAAGACCGGAAGAATTGGTGGGAAAGTAGCTGAATATCTGTTTGTGTTGCCGGATTTCTTTGTTTTGGTCTGCCGCCTGGCGGTGGATAAGCGAGTGCCTGCAAAGCAGAAACTCATGGTCACCGGCATTATTGCCTACCTTATCATGCCCTTTGACTTAATCCCGGATTTTATTCCCGTAATTGGTTATGTGGATGATCTGGTATTGGCAGTGCTGGGACTGAATCTGATCTTAAATGAGCTTGAACCCAAAGTCCTGCGGGACAATTGGAGCGGTGAAGGCGATGTTCTGCGGCAAATGCAACAAATATCAGCCGCAGCCGATGGTTTCCTGGATCGTAATCTGATGCAAAGAATCAGGCGTTGGCTGCATAAGATTTAAATGAAGGCACCCCTGTTTTTTTCTTCCCGCAATTTGGACAAAGTGCGGGAACTGCGGGAGATTCTGCTCCCCTATAGGATTGCGTTGCACAGTATGCGAGATTTTGCAGACTGTCCTGAAACCGTGGAAGACGGCGACACGATCTACGCTAACGCCATCAAAAAGGCCATAGAAGGCGCCAAGTTCGCCGGCATGCCTGCTCTGGGAGATGATACCGGCCTTTTTATCGCTGCTCTGAACAAAGACCCCGGTATTTTATCCGCCCGCTGGGCCGGCGAAGGCTGCTCTTATCAGGACAATTGCGATAAGATTCTACTACAGATGCAGGGGCAAGAGAACCGTGAAGCTTACTTTGAAACTGCCGTGGCTCTGGCCGATCGCAGTGGCCTGATTAGTGTGGTATCCGGCAAAGTCCGGGGCAAAATCACCAGATCTGAACGCGGTGAGAGTGGCTTTGGCTATGACAGCATTTTTGAGGTGGAAGGGCTGGGTAAGACTTATGCCCAGATGAACGATGCCCAGAAGAACCAACTTTCACACCGGGCTCTGGCCATAGAGGCGATTGTCCCCCTCTTAAAACGCATTTTTGATATATAATATAAAAGAGAGGTTATAAATGATTAAAAGCGAAGTATTCAGAGAGTATGACATCCGCGGTGTAGTGGATGAACAACTTAATGCTGAAAGCTATTACCTGATCGGCAAAGGCTTTGCCAGCATCCTTAGAGGCAAAGGACTCAGGACTATCGTCATCGGTGGCGACGTGCGGCACACCACCCGGGATTTTATGGATGCCTTTATCCAAGGCGCTATGGAAGCGGGTTGCGACGTTACAGACATCGGGATGGTGGCGACCCCGATTTTGTATTTTGCCATCTGGAAACTGAAGAAAGACGCGGGTGCGATGATTACTGCATCCCACAATCCTTCCCAATATAATGGTTGTAAACTGAACCTGGGCCTCGGCAGCTTTTATGCCGAATCCCTGCAAGAACTTTTGAAGGTAATCCGGGCCGAGGATTTTACCAGCGGCCAGGGCACTCTCATCGAAAACGTGACCATCGAAGCTGAATACCTGGATTACATTACCGATAATATCGAGATTAAGCGTCCGGTGAAGGTAATCGTGGATGGCGGCAACGGCATGGGTGGGCCTTATTTGCCCGAAATCCTGCGCCGTAAAGGCTGTGAAGTGATCGAAATGTATTGCGATCCCGATGGCGATTTCCCGAATCATCACCCGGATCCCACTGTGGAAAAGAATATGGTAGATCTCTCGCGGGCCGTGGTCGAGGCTGAATATGAGCTCGGCATAGGTCTGGACGGAGATGCAGACCGCATCGGAGTGGTTGATGAAAAAGGCAAAATGCTTTTTGGCGATCAAACTCTGAACATTCTGGCCCGGGACTATCTGGCCATCAATCCCGGCAAAAGCATCATCGCCGATGTGAAATGCTCCAAGAATCTTTATGATGACATCAAAGCCCGTGGTGGCAAAGCCATTATGTACAAAACCGGGCATGCCAATATCAAGATGCGCATGAAAGAGCTGGATGTGGAATTTGCCGGCGAGATGAGTGGTCATATCTTTATGGCAGACCGCTATTTGGGCTTTGACGATGCGATCTATGCCAGCTGCCGCTTTATCGAAGTAGTGGCCAAGACCGATATGCCCGTAAGCCAATATCTGGCAGATCAACCCAAGCTGTACAACACCCCGGAGCTGCATACCAAATGCGAAGATAGCCGCAAATTTGAGGTGGTGGACAAGGTCTGCACAGAGTTCAAGGAAGAAGGCTATGACGTCAATGACATCGATGGCGCCCGCATCACTTTCTCAGATGGTTGGGGCCTGATTCGTGCTTCCAATACTACGCCGGTCTTGGTGACCCGCTATGAAGCTACTACCAAGGATAGGATGGAAGAAATCCAGGCTTTGGTGGAAGGTAAAATTAAGAAGTATCTATAAAAACTTATGGGTGCAGGACTTAGCTTTTCAGCTTTCCTGCACCCACTTCAAACAATAATAAGGCTTTGGAGTGTTCCGCACAACTAATAAGCTTTGAAACGCATTACGTAGCTCAAATATGCCTTGAAAGACTTTAGGCAGCGGCTTAGCCGCTGTTTCACAGCATTTTGCCTGGCAAGACTTTTTCCGGGCCTTTTAAGGCACAGGCACCCCGAAGCTATGTTCAAACCGCATTGACCAAACAGGCAAGGGCCGTGGCTTATCCCAGCAGAGCAGCCGTCAAGATCAGACGATTCTGGACTTAGGCTTTTTCCCTTCC
>CAXZAB010000010.1:0-18221 GCA_964293715.1 uncultured bacterium
CCGTGATGAATATGGCGGATACTCTGGAAGATGCCAAAGCAAAAGTCTATCGTGATATCTATAGCATAGAATTCCCCCAAAAAGTGTATCGTAAAGATATTGGCGAAAGAAAAAATGTTCTACCGTAATGGAGTGATTATGAGACTATATATATGTGCTATTCTGGTGGCCCTGCCAATATTCATGTTTGGCAGTCCCATCAGCCTGATCAGCGAAAGCAGTGATGCGCTTACCTTAAAGTTTGTTCTTCCGGCTTATGAATTGGAAGAAACCAAGATTGAAAATGAGAAATATCATCAGATCGTAATGGATGAAGGCTCATTCAGTTCAGAAGAGGGTCATCCTCAGTTGAAAGTATTTTCTGTGCCCGTGGCAATTCCCATCGATGGGCAGGCTACGGTGCGGGTGCTTTCTTCTGCGACAGAAAATCTACGGAACATCAAAATTGCCCCTGCGGCCAGCATGAATTTGGATGATGGCGAGGTAAGTTATAGCTATAAAAAGGATTATGCTGCCTATAGCAAATCCAGCTTGTACCCATCTCAAATAGTAGAAGTATCCGAGCCTGCTTTTGTAGGCAACCGTCGCTTTGTGACCGTAAGAGTATTTCCTTTCCAATACTCAGCTGCAAACCATCAGCTCACGGTGCATAATGAGATTGAAATAGCCGTATCTATCAGTGGCAGCAAAGGCGGCAGCCCAACCTGGCAGATCAGCAAAAATCCCCTGGATCCTGTGGCTGATAAGTTCTTTATCAATAACCTCAGCTCAAAATCCTGGCGCAAGCCCAAAGATAAAGCCGATTCCTATGAATCTCCCAAGAATTCTACCGATCAGGTTTCCGCGATTCAGTTTGTGGTAGATAGCGAAGGGATTTACAAAGTAGGCTATCGCGAGCTCAAGGATTTTATAATAGAAATGACAGACTCTCTGGACGTTCAGATGAGCTGGGATATCGATAATGTGGATCCCAGGTATCTGGAGCTCAGCGATGAACATGGACAGATTCCCATCCATTTTGAAGGGGAAAATGACGGTAGTTTTGATAACGGAGATTTCTTTGAATTCTTTGGAGATCGCCATTATGGGAAAACTGCTTATTACGACGATTATACTGCAGAAAACATATATACTTTGGGGATAAAAGACGGATATGGTGCGCGTATGGTGGTGGAAAATGGCGGCCTTATCAACAGCAACCCTATGCAGTATATACTTGCGGATGCTTATGAAGAGACTATGCACTTTGAGCAGCAGCTCGTAAGCGATAAATTGGGCATGGGCTGGAGCTCAGGCAATCCGAATTACTATCGGGAAGATGTCTGGTTTTGGAAAAAAATCAACGCTCCCAATTTGGAAATTGTGCCCATCGAACTGCAATATCCCATAGATAGCGTGATCCGTAAAGCCGGCGCCAAGATCGGAATGCATGGCCTCACCTACAAGGAAAACCTTGGGCAGGGGGAATATGACCATGAGGCTGCCATCCGCCTCAATCAAGCCATGGTAAATACCCATAGCTGGAGAGGGCAGACAGAAAAAGTTTTCTACAATCAAGACCCGATCTCAAACTCCTTTTTGAGGCATGGGACAAATAACGTGTATATCAGTCTATCGGGCAATACGGAATCCGGCGATAGAGAGCAGGTGCTCCTGGATTATATCGAAGTAACTTACTGGCGTCAGTATAAGACAGACCAGGACTTTATGAAATTCAGCAAGCCCAAAGACCGGCCTAATGGCTTGATCCAATTTGAACTTGAGGGCTTTTCTTCACCGAACGTTTCTGTGTATAAGATTGGCTCCAGTAAATTTACCAGTATGCAAATCGAACCCTTCCATGTGGACGGGGCTGCACCCTGGACGGTGAGCCTGCAAGATAGCGTATCCTCTCAAGCGATCCGCTATTATGCTGTGGAAGAAGGCTCCAAAAAAGTGCCCAAACGGATGCGGCTGAGGCTGCCCTCAGATCTGCATAATCCTATGCAGGCGGCAAATGTGATCGTGATCACCCCTCATGAGTTTATAGAATCTGAAGGCACATTGCTGCTTTCAGATATCTGGCAGGCTGAGGGTCATGTGGTGAAGATAGTGGATTTGCAGAATATCTATGACGAGTTCAATAGTGGCATAGTTTCTGCACAGGCAATAAAAGACTTTTTGAAATATGCTTATAACAATTGGAGTGAACCACAGCTGTCCCATGTAATGCTTTTGGGAGAGGGAATAGCGGACACCAGAGACAATAGCCCCAGCCGTATGTATAATGTGATTCCGGTCAAGAAAGTCTGGACCTATAAACATGGTGCTACTGCCAGTGATACCTGGTATGGCTGCATCGTGGGCGAAGATACCGTGTCGGACATCACCATAGCCAGGATCTGTGTCTGGACTCCGCAGCAGATCATGGATTATGCTCTCAAGGCTCAGTCTTATCGTGACAATCTGCTCACAAACAGATTGTGGAACAGCCATTTAACTTTTACCTCCGGCGGTAAAATAAATGACCCGGATGATATCTTTGCCCAACAGTCTGAACGCATCCGCCGACGCTTCGTGCCTCAAGATTACCGGGTGAAAAGAGTATATACTTCTGCTCAAACCGTGAGCCAAAGTTATTTTGGCGGGACTTTTGACCTCAAGGACGCCATCAATAGCGGCACTCAATTTGTGCAATTTATGGGACATGGCGGAGGAAGGGTCTGGGCAGACTATAACCTCTTTAACTTCAATGATGTGGCCACGCTGAACAATCAAACTTATCCCGTCTTTTTGTCTCTGGCTTGTTATGCCTCAGCTTTTGATACGAATGGGGCGAACTCAATCTCCGAAGCCTTGGTAAACACGCCGAACAAGGGGGGGATAGTGGCTTTGGGCTTCACCGGTCTCGGTTATCTGTATCAGGATGAAGACTGGGGATTGGCTTTTAATGAAGCTGCATTTTCTCACGATTTTGAGAATCTGGGCGACGCCTATCTTTATGCCTTAGCCAGGTTTTCCTCCATCACAAATTCAACGGCTGCGCGTATGGCTATGACAGATGGATCTGCGTATCTTGGAGATCCCTTGATCCGGCTGAATAAACCCGTTCCGGGTCTGTCTGTAAATGTGCTAAATGCAAATCCTGCCTCTGGTGATACTCTCCGGGTAAGAGCTTCCTTCCCCCAGGATGTTTCTGCGGCCAGATTATATATCACAGACCTAAAGGAGATTGTCAGAAACGTGGCCTATGATTTGCCGGTGATAAACGGTGAATATAATGCCACATATGTCATTCCACAGACAGGCACAAATTATACACGTAATGTCATTGTGGCCGGGTATTCTCCCACAAAAGAATATGTAGGACACAGCTTCTTTGGGGTGGGACGTCCGGCGGTCAAACATTACGATTGCCTCCCCAAAATGCCAAGCTATGCTGATTCCATTGGTTTTAGTGCCAAGGTCTTCAGTATGGATACGATCATGAATATGCACTGCTCGGTGCGAACGGATAGCACGACTGACTTCTATGGTGTGGTTCATACTACCTGGGAGGATTTGCCTATGCAGATAAGCCAGGAAGATGGCAGCATCTGGTTTACCACCAGTAAGTTAAAAAAGTTCAAAACCGGTAAAGATCTTATTTTCAAGTATTTCTTTACTACGGCGGACAGTGTGCATTATGAATCGCCTATGGAGTCTATTCAGATAGCCGGTCCCGATATCGCTTTGCGGGATATTGTCTTTGACCCCGGTAATGCCGAACCTAAACTAAGGATAAAGAGTATCAATATCGGCAATACCCCTTCCATTACCACAGATCTGAAATTGTATGCGAAAAGGCATGGTTCTGTTTATGAGCTGTTTTCCACCCAGGATTTTGCGCCTTTGGGGGTAAACGAAGAACGTTGGGATGAGATTGATCTGCAAAATATGCCCAATGGCCATCTTACCTTTGAGGCCAGAGTAAATACAAGCAGGGTTTTTTCAGAGTGGCATCTCTATGAGAATACCAACAACAATATCTCGATCACGGTGCCGATGAACTATTTCAGCGTGGATTCCTCCGGAGCCACCATCCAAAGTATAGACCAAAACCTCAGCTGTGAAGTTCCGCCAGGTTTTGTGAGCTCTGGCACGGCTGGAATGGCACTAAACAATTTACCCGTAATCGTGCCAATCAACCAACCGGATGTGAGACCAATCCTGATGCGTCATCCCAATCTAAATGGGGAGAATCAATACTCCACACCTTATGAGATCAAACTTTTGGATAGCACCTTGGTGGATTCTCTGGGATTTTTTGTGAGCGGGAAACGTCTGGACCTTACCTTCCTGTACCATGCTACTGATGAAGATACGCAGGGATATGAATCTGATAACAGCTACAAGATTTATCGCTATAACGATGAATATCAGAAGTGGATTTTGCATGGCGGACATGTCTCGGTATCTGCGGATAAGGTGAGTTTTGAAGTGAGCCGGGAAGGCATTTTCGGCATCTTTAGAAACACGGATAAAAAGCTGCCCTCAGTGGATGTGAATGTGGAAGATCAGGAGTTTACCGTGGGCGGATATGTGGCTGGCGATGGTGTGGTCTCACTGCTCTTGTCCGATGCCAATGGTATCGATGTGATAGACAATTCTATCCATCTCTTCCTCAATGGCAATATCGTCCCCGAAAGCGACTACGTGATCAGTGTCAACCGGGAAAACATCAACCGGGTTCCGATCAAGTACCAATTGGATGTAGAGCGGGGCAATCATGAAGTCAAAGTGGATTGCCGTGATCTCAATGGCAATTTTATGACCCGTGAAATACAATTCATCGTGAACGATCACTTTGATATCATAAATATCGGAAACTATCCTAATCCAGTCCTGGGACAAGCTGAGGACCCCAAGAATGATGGCAGAACCCGTTTCACTTATACCCTTACGGATTCGGCAGACGAAGTCTTCATTAAGGTGTACACCATAAGCGGACGCCTGGTGAAGACAATGCGCCATCTGCCTACCGGAGTAGGCTACCACGAATATCCGCGTACCGTGTATGCTTGGGACTGCAAGGATGAGCAGGGATATGTTCTGGCAAACGGGACTTACTTTTATAAGGTTGTTGCCCGCAGGGGAAACAAGAAAACTGAAAAAATCATGAAAATGGCAATCCTGAGATAGGGAAGAGAAAGATGAAAAAGATAATTATCCTAAGCCTTTTCGCCTGCATAATGGCGATCCCCATTCACGCTGGCAGATATGCCGGAGATTTTATGATGATCGGCGCCGGAGTTCGAGCTCTGGGAATGGGTGGAGCTTTTGCCTCTTTGGCAGACGATGGTTCTGCCATTTACTGGAATAGCGGTGGTCTTTCACAAATTCGGGATTCTGAGGTCTCTGCCATGCACGCCTTTTTATATAAGAATCTGGCGAGTTATGATCATATAAGCTTTGTACAACCTCTGCCCAATGAAGTATCCATCGCCTTCAATGTCACTCGGCTAACGGTTAGCGATATTCCTCTGTTTGAGGAGAGATATCTGATTGGCTACAATGTCGATGAAAGAATAAACAACATTGCCCACCACTTGCCGGGCATACCGGATGGCTCTTTCCGCTCTACTGATGATCTTTACCAATTTGCCTTTTCCAAAAATATCAAATTTGGGGCGAACATGGGCTGGCAATTCTTTGAAGTCCCGTTTGAACTGGGTTTGGGCGGTAACGTCAAATTCATCCAGCGCAGGATCATGGACAATCTGGGCTCTGGTACGGGTTTTGATCTGGGTCTGAAGCTGCGCACCGATTTGGCGGTGATTTTTGATGACGAATCCTTGGGAGACCTGCATTTTGGCATGAATTTTCAGGATGTGGCCGGCACCGCCATCAGCTGGGATACAAACAGCGAAATCAAAGATAAGGTGCTCTTCAATACCAAAGTGGGCGTGGCTGTAAATCAGCCCTTCCCATCGTTAAAAAGCAAACTGATCCTGGCCTATGATTATGACTATATCTATGATGGAACCAGTCATTATGGCCTTGATTGGGATTATGATGACCGGGCAAATTTGCGGTTAGGCTATTACGATCAAAGCCTCAGCTGCGGAGCCAGCATCAAAGTATATGGCATATTCTTGGATTACGCCTTGATCACAAGTCCCATCGGAATAAGCAATAGACTGGGACTGCGGGTCAGGTTTTAGGAGAAAAAATGAAATATCTTGGATACATTATATTGCTACTGGTCTTACTAACTGGCTGTGCCGGTGAAGATAATTCCGGTAAAGATACCACACCACCCACCCGGCCTGTCTTGATACCACATTTGGGCGATCCGGGAGACAATCCTATCTATATCAATGGTGCCTTGGTGGAGATTACCGATGAAAATAATGGCATTGATACGGTTCCCACAGGGCAGATGATTAGAATCTCCTGGGAACCTCTGGTGGATACTGATTTAAGTCACATGAAAATCTTCCGCTTTTCTGATATCGACACCACAACCGTGGAAATTGACGAGATTCAGGCAAACCGGACCAGCTATCTGGATCAGGGCCCGCTTGTGGAAAGAGTCTGGTACTCATATTTTGTTGAGCTTTTTGATGCCAGCGGCAATAGTGCGGTCTCGGATACAGTGTCTTACGCCATCCTGGCCAAGCCTTATCTCATCAGCCCTGATCATGGCTCTATACAGAATACTTCGAACCTGAAATTTATGTGGAACAGAGCTGACGATTCGTCGGGTTTCTACAGAGTGTTAGTCTGGAATCGAGATCGGAAACTGATCTGGCACACAGACTTTAATTTGGCTACAGAAGATGATCCTCTCTTCTTGCCCTTTCCTATCATTGTACCCGGTCCCGGAGAGGATCCCATTTTGTCTGGAGACATGCTGACTTGGCGTATAGATTATTTCGATTGGGATGAGCAATATCAGATGTATATGGGCTCAGAATCTGAAGAACGTGTTTTCATTGTACAGTAGTTATGGGGTATACTCTGATTGGCTTATGCTCCGCTTTAAGAAATTGCTTGACTATAATGCCGAGCTCAGGAATTTTACATAAAATGCAAAAGAGGAAAATGTGAAGAAGATTCTGTTTGCGATCTTATTGATCAGTATAAGTTTAACATTATTCGCTCAAGGCTCGGTTACTTTCACGCCTTCGAGTAATATATCTGCATACACCTTTGATGGTGCTCGTAGCGGTGTAGAAAAATTAAAAATGAATACCTATATTCTCGGTCAGGTAGCCAAGCCGGGACTATATGTAGTTCCTGATGATACCGATTTTTTAACTCTGCTGGCTCTTGCTGGCGGCCCCAGAGAAGACGCCAAGCTTACTAAAATCCGCATTGTGCGTCCTATAGCAGAAAGCGAAAAAGTAATTTGGGTAAATTTTAAAGAATATCTGGAGACTGGTGACACCGAATTGATCCCCGCTCTTCAGCCAGGCGATACCATTGTGGTTTCGGGAACTATCTTCTATGCTTTTTCCCGGGTTGCAGATTTCTTGTCCAAAGTGACAATAGCGCTCAGCGTGTATAACCTGGTAACTGGATTTTAAATCAAGGAAGGCTTAAGTGGAAAATCAAGTTCAAAATCAACCGATTCAAGATGAAATAAAGATTGCTGATTATTTCCGTATAGTACTGCAATATCGCTATCTGATCGTATTGATCTTCGTCGTCGTGCTGGCAGCTACAGTATTTTATACTGCAAGACAACCCAAAATATATTCTGCTTCAAACAGAATCCTTCTGGAAGATCAAAAGACAGGTGCAGATTTTATGCTGATCGCATCTCCGGGAGGGGGCAGGAACACAATCAATAACCAAATTGAATTGATCAAAAGTAAACCAACTTTTACCCTGGCTTGGGAGATCATGAAAAAGTATCCTGATTGGGATCTTTTCCCCATAGCTTCCAGGGAAAATCCTGCTGGCGGTTTAGCCGGGGTTCAAATAGAATCAAAACGCGATACTGATATTCTCACACTTAGGATGGAATCGACCAGCCCCACTGAAGCTATGGCTGCGGTGAATGCCATAGCAGAGGCTATCCAGCAGCAGAATAATCAGCACGCCAGGCTGGAGTATACCACGATCCGTGAATTTTTGGAAACCCAATTGGATGCCATCAGCAGACGTTTGCAAGCTTCTGAAAATGATCTGAGAGAATTTAAAAACTTAAATAAACTCACCGAACTTACCATCGAGACTAACAAACTTATCGAACAAGCCACAGGGCTGGAGGCCATGCTGGAAGCTGGCCTTACCGAACTGGCTGTGAACGCCAAGTCTTTGGAAATCCTGACCAAGCAATTGCAAGAGCAGGATTCCCTTATGGTGGATATCGACAACATGATCAAAGCTCCTTATGTAGAAGAACTTAGGAGACAGGCGGTAGAAACTCAGGCCCTGATCACAAAGCTCATCACAAAAAATGAATATCGTTTGGATCACCCCCAGATTCTTTTGCTAAACCGGGAATTGGAAAATACCCGCATCAATCTGAATCGTGAGACCCGCAAACTTGTAGCAGTCTCAGTGGGCAGCGACCCTATGCATACCAGAAATGATCTGATCAACCGCATGATTCAGGCAAAAATAGATCTGGAGCTTGCCCGCACGAGAGTCGAGGGGCTGGAACAAACACAGGAGATGTATGATAAACGGCTCATCTCCTTGCCGAATACAGAGCTTGAATTGGCCAGACTTTCCCGTAATATGCTCTTGGATAGTAAGATTCATGGCATCATGATGGAAAAGTATGAAGATGCCAAAATCGCTGAGCAGGCCAAAATTGGTAATATCCGGATCATAGACTACGCTGGCAGACCTACTGTCCCGATCAAACCCAGAGTCCCCATGAATATCCTGGTGGGCATTATTCTCGGTCTTGGGCTGGGAGTAGGTGCAGCCTTTTTAGTTCACTCGATGGATAACAAACTGCGTACTCTGGAAGATATGGAAAATTATGTACGCCTTCCCATAATGGGCACTATCCCCACCATCCGTGAAGCGGAAGAGAAGCTCACAGAATTTAACGATATGATTGAGCAGGCAGAGGGTGAAAACCGCGAACATCTCACGCGCTCCATGCACTTTGTGATGCAGCAATTGGTTTCACACTATGCGCCCAAATCGCCCATCGCGGAGGCTTATCGTACCTTACGTACCAATATCCTGGCCCGGAAATCTGAAGGTAGTACCAGCCTCTTGATTACCTCATCCGGTCCCAAAGAGGGTAAATCCACCACAGTCGCCAATCTGGCTATTACTTTGGCACAGATGAATGCCAAAGTGGTATTGGTGGATATGGATATGAGACGTCCTACCATCCATGTCAAATTTGGCTTGGACAAAGAAAACGGTTCCAGTGACTATTTGATCGATCCAGACGTATCTATAGAGCAGATCGCCAAAGCCTCCGGAATCATGAATCTTGATATCATTACCAGTGGTTTTGTGCCGCCCAATCCTTCAGAATTGATCGCTTCGCCTAGATTTGATATTCTCATATCCGAGCTCAGTAAACGCTATGATTTTGTGCTCTTTGATACTCCGCCTATCATTGCTGTTACCGACGCTTTGATCCTGACCAAGAAAGTGGATATGACCTTTGTCGTGGTTCGCTGTGGACAAACCGATAAGGGCATCATCAAACGTACAAAAGAATTGATGGAGAATATCGACTCCAAGATTGATGGCATCATCGTGAACGGCATTTACGTGCAGAAGTATTACAGTAAGCAGAACTACTACTATTACTACTACTATTATTATTACTATTACGGGGATGAAGTGCCCAAAAAACAGAAGAAACATGTTAACCGTTTCTTACGCAAAAATTAATCTGTTTCTTGAGGTTCTATCAGAACTCCCGGAGCATTACCATGAGGTCAATACCGTGTTTTGCGGTATTGACCTCTTTGATAGTATTAAATACTCTTTGACAAAAAGTGGTTCTATATTTGTATGGTCATCTCTTGCCGAGCTAAACGGTAAAAGTAATCTTATTTATAAGGTTGCCAGCTACTTACAGAAAAAGTACAATGTGGCCTCTGGCGTGGTAGTTCGCTTAACCAAGCGAATTCCTGTCGCTGCTGGCCTTGGTGGCGGCAGCTCAAACGCAGCAAGTGCGATTACAATGCTGGATAGACTTTGGCAATTGAATTTATGCCAGAAGGAAAGACATGAGATTGCGGCCAGATTTGGCAGCGATATCAATTTCTTTCTCGAAGGTGGTACTGCCCTTGGTGAAAACCGGGGCGAACGGATCAGCCCGTGGGATGATATCTTGATTGATAAGATCCTGTTGGTGAATCCCGGCATAGAAATCTCTGCCGGAACTGCTTATGGCGCTGTGGAAATCCCTGTTCCAGGCGAGGCAAAGCTTTTTGATCCACAAGACCCTGTAGCCACGATGTTTAATAGGCTCGAACCCGGAATTCGAAGATTGTACCCTTTGGTGGATGATCTTTTGCTTGTGTTTGCTGAATTCGGGGCGAAAAAAAGCATATTAAGCGGAAGTGGGCCCTCCTGTTTTGGAATTTTTGATAACGAAGATGCCTTGACTAAGTGTCAGCGCCATTTTCAGAAGCTGGGTTATTTTACCCATAACACAAGAACTTTATCACGGAGTGAATACCAAAAATGTTTTCAAAGTTAAAGCTTATAACCGGAAATGCAAATCGACCCCTCGCAGAGGAAGTTGCACGTCATGCGGGCATCCCTTTGGGCGACATAGAGCTGTTCAAATTTTCGAACGATGAATCCTTCGTGAAAATAAACGACAATGTACGCGGTGCAGATGTATTTGTAATCCAGCCCACCAGTTATCCCGTCAATGATAACCTGATGGACCTTTTGATCATCATCGACGCCCTCAAACGTGCCAGTGCACAGCGCATCAATTGCGTGGTGCCATACTATGCTTATGCCCGCAGCGATAAGAAGGACCAACCGCGGGTGCCGATCACAGCAAAATTGGTCGCAGATCTCATGACAGTAGCTGGGGCTGACCGGGTGGTTACAGTTGATTTACATGCGGATCAGATTCAAGGATTTTTTAATATTCCGGTAGATCATCTGTATGCGATCCCTTCCTTTGCCCGCTATTTTAAAAGCATCATGAAAATGGAAGATATAGTGGTGGTTTCGCCAGATTCCGGAGGAGCGAACCGGGCCCGGGCTTTGGCCAAGCGGCTGAATTGCTCTTTGGCTATTGGCGACAAGCGACGCAGTGGAAATGTAGACAAGAGCGAATTGCTCAATGTGATTGGTGATGTGGCCGGTAAGACGGCGATCCTTTTTGATGACATCGTAGATACCGGCGGGAGCCTGATAAAAATGGCGCGTGCCTTAGAGGAGCAGGGGGCAAAGAAGATATTTGCAGCTTGCACCCATGGCGTTCTTTCCGGCAGAGCTATTGAGTCTCTGGAAACCTCACCCATCGAAAAACTTTTTATTACCAATACGATCCAGCTGGATGAACGTAAAAACAGCTGTAAGAAGATCGTGCAACTCTCGATCGCGGAAATGCTGGCAATAGCAATTAAGAAAATCCACATCGGCGAGTCTATTAGCCTTTTATTCAGATAGTAAATAAATGGAGGAATAATGATATTTACTCTAAATGCTGAACCAAGGAACACCAAAAAGAAAAGCGATCTTACGGCTCTCAGAGCTGAAGGTAAGATCCCTATCGTGCTTTATGGTGTTGGAGTGGAAGCTGTTAAGCTTTCCATAAAACAAAATGAATTCATGAGGATCTACAAACAGAGCTTTGCCGAATTGGCCTTTTATGAGATAGAGCTCGAAGGTAACACGTATCAAACTATTCTTCAGGACAAGCAAATCCATCCAGTACACAGGAACTTCCTGCATATGGATTTTCTGGTCTTGGACAAAGATAGTGTACGGGAATTTGATATTCCAGTAAAATACGTCGGCACCCCCATCGGCCTCGAAGATGACGGCTTTATGGATGTGATCCAACGTAGCGTAACGGTGATCTGTAAACCTGCAGACATTCCTACGGGATTACAGCTGGATGTTTCGCATCTGAATATCGGCGATGCTCTGCATATTGGCGATCTGCCTAAAGGCGCCTGGGATTACAAAGATGACGATGATATCGCCATGGTTGTGATACACGCCAGAGCCGAAGAGGAAGAAGAAGAGGAAGAAGACGAACTTCTGGAAGGCGAAGAAGGTGAAGTGGCCGAAGATGGCGACAAAACCGAGACCGAAGAAGAGACTCCCTCTAAAGAATAACCTTTTTTATGAGATTGATTTTGGCTTTGGGCAACCATCCCCCGCAATATCAGAACACCAGACATAATATCGGTTTTATTTGTCTGGATCGCTGGGCAAGCTCACATAAACTGGGCTTCAGTAGCGATGATCTGTTTGATTATCTGATCTTTAAACAGGCGGTGGCGATAAAACCCAAAACCTTTATGAATCTTTCCGGCAAAGCCCTAAGAGCTGCATTGCTGCGGTGGAAGATCAGTGAAAGCCTTATAGTTCACGACGACATCGAACTTGCTCCCACACAATTGCGTATTCGCAGTGGAGGAGGGGACGGTGGTCACAATGGACTCAAATCGTGCTTTGAAGTGATGCCGCCCAGCGAGCTAAAACGTATTCGGATTGGGATTGGCAGATCAAGCCATCTCCCTGCCGATAAATACGTATTGCAGGAATTTGAGACCGGCGAGCTGGAAAATTATGATGAAAGCCTGAAACTGGTATCCGGTTTTCTGGATACTTATACTGCAGTAGGTTTCAAGTATATGTTAAATGATTATAGTCAATGGAAAAAATCCTATTCCGGGGGCAAAGCTGCCGGAATCAATAGTCCAAAGGAGGAAATGGATGATTAAAGAATACGAACTGATGATGATGTACATCCCCAAGCTGAACAGCGAAGAAGCTGATTTGGCCAATGAGGCTGCTCTGAACTTGCTCCGTGAAGCAGGCGCCGAGATCATCAAAACCGATCCCTGGGGTAAGAGAATACTTGCTTATCCCATCGAAAAGCTGAACGAAGCTTATTATTATGTGAATTACTTAAAGATGGACAGCCTTGCAGTAAAGGCCATCAAACAGCAATTCAATATTACTGAAAAAATCATGCGTCACATGTTTGTCGCACGCGACGAAAAGTAGGAGAAATTATGGCAGATCTAAGATTACCCCGTATCAACAAATTCATCGTCAGTGGCAGAATCGCCAATGACCTTGAACTGAAGTTTACCCCCAAAGGAACTCCCGTTATGCGTTTCACTCTGGCCACGGATAAAGGTTACAAAGACGAAAGCGGTCAATGGCAGAATGTTACCAGCTGGATCGATTGTGTAGCCTGGACCAAAACTGCTGAGATGATCTCAAACAATGCTCAAAAGGGCAGTGCCGTGCTCATCGAAGGTCGCATTGAGACCAGAACCTGGACAGACCCAAACAACGTAACCCGAAAAATTACCGAAGTGACCGTCGATATGGCTCATTTCCTGGAATGGAAGCCCCGTGATGGCCAGGAATCTGATTCTGATAATGAAGTTCCACTCCCCCCAGAAGAGATGGCTCCCACTAGTAAAACCACAAACGATGACGTACCCTTTTAGGAGGTTAAATGAATTTCAGCGATAGAAGAAAAAGATATAGCCGCCGGAAATATTGTAAATTCTGCGCCAACAAAGATATTGTGATAGATTACAAGAATATAGATTTGATGCGCCAATACACTTCAGATGTGGGCAAGATCGAATCATCCCGTCTCACCGGAACCTGCGCAAAACATCAGCGCAAGCTTACCACCGAGATCAAGCGCGCTCGCCAAATGGCTCTGATCGCTTACGTAATCGAATAAATAATGTTCATTCTGTCCTTTCTGAGTGGAGCTTTATCGACCCTAAGCCCTTTTCTTGGAATGATAATGGTCATGTACTTCTGTGCCAAAATCTTGGGTCCGGCGATCGTATCACCACAGCGCGCCCTTACCGCGTTTTTTGTGATGCCACTGCTGACCCTGATTTTTAATGGAAGAACTCCCGGCGTCCCTTTGGTGGTGCTTGATGCCATCATAGGGGTGGGAGCAGTGGCCTATGTATTCCTGATAGTGCTCAGGCGAAACCAATACCTCAGCCAGGCTTTTTTGGCTGCGACCTTGGTGATAATGCTTTATTCTATGGCCAGAATGTTACTCTTTGGAAGCGCGCTTGCGCAGAGCTTCGAGCAAGGATTGAGTCTTATGCAGGATCAGATGCCAACGCTATTTGATGCTGAATATATGGAACTTGCCAAAAGATTATGGACCCTTATTTTACCCGCTTTTTGGGGAGTAGGTCAAGTCTTCGCACTTCTTATCGGATTTTTGATCTTCCACAAGACGATCAAAATCCCTTTCAATCCTGCCGAGATGAAATTTCCAGTGATCTTTTATCTCCTGATCCTGGCCATCTTACCGCTCTATTTCTTTGCAGCCGGCAGAGACTTGTTTATTAATGCTTTGATTCTACTTTGTACAGTTCCTCTCCTTCAGGGATTTTTCTCAGTCTGGGTAGGAATCTCCAGAGTAATCTCAAATACAGTTTTAAAAAGCATTATCATGGTTATTATCCTGATTTATGCTTTTGTCCCTCTCACCCTGATCGGCTTTGTCGATGGGTGGATGAATTTTACCAACACCAAACGTGGAGGAAATACCGCATGAAAGTAATACTGCTCGAAAACATGGAAAAATTGGGCAATAAAGGCGAAGTGATAGATGTGAAAAAAGGCTATGCCAGAAATTATCTGGTGCCCCGGGCTCTTGCACTTTATGCCACACCTGGAAATATGAAACGGCTGGTCGCCATTCAGGCCGAATTTAAAGCTGATGATGAAAAGAAGCTGCTTGAATTAAAAAACCTTGCCGAAAAAATAGGTTCTGTTAAACTGACATTTGTTCGCAAAGCAGATGAGCAAGGCAGTATGTTTGGCTCAGTTTCTGATAATGATATCGTGACCGCTCTCAAAGAGCACAAGATCGATATCTTGCGCTCAAATGTTCAGATGGAACAGCATATCAAGGAATTGGGACAACACACACTGCAGATCAGGCTGCACAAGGATGTAGTAGCATATCTGAGCTTTGTGGTTGAAGGCGAAGCCAAAGCCAAAGCTAAAGCCGAAATCGAACCCAAGCCCAAGGCAGAAGTCGAAATTGAAGCTGAGGCAGTAGCTGAAGCCGAAACCGAAGTGGTAGCCGAAGCCGAAGCAGAGGCAGAAGTCAAAGTCGAAGCTGAGACCGAGGCAAAACCCGAAGTAGAAACCAAAACCGAAGCAGAATAAGATCCGGGAGGTTCCCATGAAAGATACGTTCTTTAAAATCAAGCAAATTGCCTCGCTTGTAATATTCATAGCGGTGTTATCCGTAATGGGTATGATCACAGGCAGGCCGGTAATGATGCTGGCTTACGCTGGTGTTTTCCTGCTGATGAGTCTAATCATTTATCTCATACTCAAAAATCGTCAACGCCACTTTGAGGTGATCTCAAAACCAAATACGATATTGAAAACGGTCGTTGCAGCGATTTTGATGCTGCTTGCTATCATCACTCCAGTGCTGATAGCTTTGCGTTCGAGTGTGATAAATCTGCCAGAAAGCATGACCGCAGGTGCGGTCGTGGGCATAATGCTTGGTGTCACGGTCGTATTCATCGCCTTGGTCTTGTTGACCATTTATCTGATCAATGTTAAAGGCTATAGCGTAACAAACCGTAGCATCGGGTATGTCAGCTTTATCGTAGCTGCTATATTGCCCGGCCTTCTGATGTCCAGAGTGGATCGCAGCACCATGAGCATTGGCTCCGTATATTACGTGGCCATGGCTGTGCTAATCCTGGCTTACAACGCCAGAAATCTATTCTGCCATCAGGATTAGAATCCTATATTTACGGGGAGTGATACTGCTGGATTTGTCCGGCAGTACTCCCTTTTGTGTATGATGGCCTTTTTAAGAGCAGATAATATATTTCAAGATGTGATCTACCGTTTAGGCGGAGAGAGACACGAGCGTTTTATCCGGGTCTTTCTGGCCTGGAAGAAATTGGTGGGAGAGCTTTTGGCAGAGCGATCTCATCCCGTTAAGTTGCAAAATAATGTGCTCTTTGTGGGCGTTCAAAACAGTGCTTGGATGCAGGAATTGATCTTGCTCAAAGCCGATATATTAGATAAATACAAAAGCCAATTTGGTGAAGATCTGCAAGACATCGTCTTCACCATCAGAACAGGACGAAAAAGGAAAAGATGAAAACACTAATCGCGGTATCCGTACTTTCGGCGGATTTTTCCCGTCTGGCAGATGAACTCAGCCAGCTGAAAAGCGCCGATCTCATCCATCTGGATTTGATGGATGGCCACTTTGTTCCCAATCTCAGCTTTGGATACCCCTTGGTATCCTGCATCCGGGATCTCACCGATAAACCTCTTGATGCACATCTCATGGTTACGAATCCCGAGGATTATGTGGAAGAGCTGGCCAAGCTTGGCGTGGGCTGGTTCTCTTTTCATCAGGAAACCGTGTATCACAGCCACCGCCTGATCCAACAGATCAAGGCTCACGGCATGAAGGCCGGAATCGCGCTGAATCCAGCCACTCCCGTCTGCACTCTGGATAGTATTTTGGCGGATCTGGATTACGTGCTCGTAATGAGCGTCAATCCTGGCTATTCCGCCCAGACCTTTATTCCCTCTGCCATCGCCAAAATAAAAGAGCTGGATCGGTGTCGAAAAAGCCAAAACCTGGACTTCCTCATCGAAGTGGATGGCGGCGTAAACGGGGATAACTGCCTCGTCTTAAGAGAGGCTAAAGCAGACATCCTGGTTTCTGCCTCCTATATTTTTAACTCAAATGATTACGATAAATCCATAAACATCCTCAAGGGGTTATAAATGTTTAGTAGTTTGTCAGACCGACTTGATAAGATTTTCCGAAACCTCAAAGGCAGCGGATACCTCACCGAAAAGAACATCAAAGACAGCATGCGCGAGATTCGTCTGGCTCTGCTGGAAGCCGATGTCAATTTTAAAATAGTAAAGAACTTTATCAAAGCCGTGGAAGTCCGTGCCCTGGGTGCAGATGTGATGAAATCACTCACTCCCGGACAGCAGATCGTGAAGATCGTGCACGAGCAGCTCATCGCTCTCATGGATACCGAAGGCTTTGAGATGAAGGTCTATAATAACAAACTTACCACGATTATGATGGTGGGCTTGCAGGGCTCCGGTAAAACTACCGCTTGTGCCAAACTTGCCGCCATGTATCGCAAAAAAGGCATCAAGCCCATGATGGTCGCCTGCGATGTGTATCGCCCTGCCGCCATCGAACAGCTCAAAGTTTTGGGTCGCGAGATCGATATCCCTGTGGTAGCTGATGAAGATACCAAAGACGTAATCAAAATCGCCAAAGCGGCTCTTAAAAGAGCCTACGACGAGTTTACTAATTTGCTCATTTTCGACACCGCCGGACGCCTGCATATCGATACCGAAATGATGGATGAGGTTTCCCGCCTCAAAGACCAGATCAAGCCTGATTATATCTTCTTCGTGGCCGATGCCATGACCGGACAGGATGCCGTAACAGTGGCCTCCGAGTTCTATGCCAAGCTTGCCTTTGATGCCGTGATTCTCACCAAGCTCGATGGCGACGCCCGTGGTGGCGCAGCGCTCTCGATCAAAGCTGTTACCGATCGCCCAGTAGCCTTTGTGGGCACCGGCGAAAAGATTCCGGATCTGGAAGTGTTTTATCCGGATCGTATGGCCTCCCGGATTTTGGGGATGGGAGACGTGCTCACCCTCATCGAAAAGGCTGAAGAGACCATGGATTTCGAAGAAGACGAAAAGCTGGCCAAGAGGATGCTCAAAAATCAATTTACTCTCAACGACTTTCTCAAGCAGCTCCAGAGCATCAAGAAAATGGGCTCCCTCGAATCCGTGATCCGTATGATTCCGGGCTTGGGCTCGAAGCTTCCGGCCGATCTCAAGGTTGATGACAACGCTCTTAAACACGTGGAAGCCATCATCCAATCTATGACTTATCAAGAAAGAGAAAAACCCAATCTGCTCAATGGTAGCCGCCGCCTGCGCATTTCCAAGGGCTGTGGTCGTCCTGTGATGGAAGTAAACCGCCTCATGCGTCAATTTGAAGACATGAAAAAGATGATGAAGAAGATGAACACTCCCAAGGG
>CAXZAB010000011.1:0-18219 GCA_964293715.1 uncultured bacterium
AAAATAGCTTTATGTATAAGCTGGCTCTCCTGAAGGCTGCCATCCGGGTTTACGTATACGTGTCTCAAGTAATCACCATACTGTTCGCTATCCTCCCAAAAGTAGGAGTAGCTGCCATTTTTATATTCCGTCAATTGCCAATCCCGATTATAAGAACAGACTCCCGGCATAGGAATACCGTTCCCTGCAAAAAGAAAATTGCCATCTGTGTCCAGTTTTTGCAAATAAGTCTCAGCAATATCCTTTTCATATAAGATGCTGATCTGATCGCCGAATATTACAGTTTGCGAGACCGGGAGATTTTGGATGGCAGTACAGATTGATAGGCCACTATTGCCCCATAGTCTAACTCCGGAGGCGTTTATCTTTTGAGCCGTCAAAGAAAATTCGAAAGTTTCCAAGTCCACGGATGTTATGATGCTATAGAGATTATCCTGTATCTGGCCGGATTGACCAGCGAAACTAAAAGTATTAGAGTTGCCGTCATCAAGTATGAGCATCCCCTCAGGATCCCAGTTTGCAGCTATAAGCCCCGTAGGCTCTATGCGTAAAGCCCTCACTTCGTCGAGGTGCTGAGATTGATCGAAGGTGCTGATTATCAGAAATCTGCCCTGCGCGTCCACTCCTGTCGCATCATATCGATTTTGGTTATACACAAGTAGTCCGTCAGCTTCCCACTGGGTAGCACCAGCCACGATTCTTTGACCCTTTACTGCCAGTCTAAAGATGCCATTGTCCAGTTGAGGAGATGTCCAGTAAACGTAAGCAGATTTGTTCTCAAATCCGATCGCATATCGATCGTGAAAATTTGTAGTTGAGAGCAAAATGCCGCTTCCAGGATATAATTGCTTACCATCCTCATCTATCTCTTGCAGATACAATTTGTTGCCGTCGCTAAAATAATATTTGCTATAGAGTATGAAGAGGGTATTTTGCGGACTTACTTTGGCTGCAAGGATGGTATGCGGCGCATCATCACTGGGGTCTAACGCTTGGCCATTTTCCTGCAGATATTGATTCATACTGCTATCCAGGATTTGGTAGTAGACTTGTTGCCACCTTCCGCGTTCATCAGGCATAAGACAGATAGTTTTGTTTCCCAGGCCATAGACACCGTAGATATCTGCACCTCCGTAAAGTCGAGAGCTGATCCGGGTATCGTTTCCTGTCAAGAGCCCCTCACCACTGGCGTTGAATACTTGTCTGAGCAGGCCGATCTGATCGCCGTGATTATCACCCCAGCAGAGCATTGCCTTGTTTGAAAACAGAGAATATTTGGGGAAGTGTTTGTTTCCCGTAGAAACACTTACAGTTTCAGCGGCGAAAGCCGGATTGCCGTCAGATTTAGTTTCAGCATCTCCACCTGTCTATCAGGATAGTCGTTGAGTAGCCTCACCACTGCAAGCCAGGTATTATCCGAGGCGTCCACAAGCATATCGAGATTTTTAAAGCGATAGGAACTTGATAAGATGAGGGGATTTTCGCTTCCCCACACAGGTTCCAGATTGGCATTGAGGCGTTGAACTCTCAGTTCGCCAGCCAAATTCACGTTTGGGTCTGTACGCCAGGACAGGATAAATCCACCATCGGAGCTTGCCGCAATCTTAAGATCGCCGGCATTAAAATCAATAAAACCTACGGGAAGCTGTTGCAGGCTGCTGTACACAAGGTTACCGCTGGCGTCCATCAATTGCATTAGCAAGGGGTTCCCATCATAAAAGACGCTGGAATAGATCAGGATCTGCCCACTATTGCCTTTCTGCATTTTAGGTTGCCTGGGGTGTGCGGGAATTACCGCGTTGGCTGCAAACATCGGATCGTTGCCAAGGCTGACTCCACTATTATTCACCTTTCTAAAAAAATTACCCTGAAGGTGGCTGGAATTGATAATTAAATCCCCGGCATCGGTAAGCAGGAGCTGATTGACTTTAAACGTTATGGGGTTTAAAAACAGGTTTTCTGCTGTCCAGATATTGTTTCCGGAAGCATCGTAATTCATGCCGTGCAAGACGAGTCCATGCAGATCGTCGCGGCCCCAATAAACCAAGAATGCGCCTCCCAGATTATTTGCACATAGTTTTGCCTCCGGGTCATCGAGATTCGAACCCGACCACATAGCCGGCGCCACATATATCCCGTTTCCCGTCCATTGCGCTTGCCCCAGGGAGTTTAGCTTCTGCACTTTCATATTGACTTGCTGCTCAATTTCCTGAATATACAAAAGTACTACCCCGCCATCGCTGCTGGCTACTGTTTCTATTAAGAGTACGGGATCTTCTCCAGTAGGAATAATGGCGGGAGAATCAAAAACAGCATCACCCAAGTTACTATATTTTTGGGCCTGGATCTGATAGCCAGAGCCAGCATTCTCTTCCCATAAAACCCAGGTTTCATGGGCGGAGTTCATTACAACATCACCCTGATAGCTGAGATCTTGAGATTTTCTCACATCAATGATGGGCTGTGCACAAAGCAACAGGCTTAACGACACAAAGACTAAAATACCGAAGTAGCGTTTCATTTTGTTCTCCTTTGGCCGGGAGTGCAGTTTCAATTGTAGTCGCGAGAGCTTCCCGGGACATTTATATATTGTAATGCAAATCTTGTTCCAAAGGTCAGCATCTTAAAACAATTTTGGAGACAGAGGCCAAGGAGTCAGGACAGTGTAAGGGTTTATAGTATAAAGAGTTTAGTAAGTATATAAGGTTTAGAGTAAAGATGGACCCAGTTCTACTCAAGACGTTTGGATGGAATTTGGAAGTGGCGCAAGAGGGTCAAATAATAGATCCATCAGTCCCTGGAAGCTCCTGTCTTCAATTTGCTTTTAAATTAGTTTCGACTCGAATTCACTCGGAATCCCAAGTCAACTCAAGTCGAAGACAAATTAAACGCAAGACTAAGGGAAAAGCGCGGCTTGCGTGAGACGTGTTACTTAGAAGTCCAGCTGCCCTGGAATCCTAATCTTTTATAGCTCCCACAAAGTAAACCTGTTCGCCGTCCCAGGAGCAGGTGATTCCTGAATGGATATTGGACTTTCGATCCGAGCCTTTTAGTACAACATGTTCGAGGCCACTATCCCAATCATAACAGACGATTCTATTGTTTCTCAGAAAGAAGATCTTGCTGGCTCCCACGCTGGCACAAATCAAAGGTTTGTTTGGAAAAGCGAAGGGTACATCTATGGTGAAGGTAGCTTCAATGCTTTCTGTAGTCAGATCTATCAAATATGCTTCCTGTTTATTTTCTGTTTCATTATCGGCTATCTGCAAAAGCTTGTCTTCACCGTGGAGAATCATCAGATTTCTATTATAGTTTGCAGGATTTGCAATTACCTGGGACAATTCGCTTCCGTCTGGGCGTACCCTTTGCAAGCCTAATTTGTTGACAAAATAGATATAGTTCTGCTTCGGGGCATATACAGGATATATAGAGCGGCCGCTATCCTCTGTGATATATTCCTGATATTGCATTGTGTTGATATCATAAAGCCGTATTCTGTGAGTCTCATAAGACAAATTATGCATGTAGCATAAGTAGCGATTATCCTCAGAAATGCTGCCCAGATGAGCATCCGAACTTAGTTCGGGGAACAAGACAGTGAAAATCATACTATTGAGATCCATCCTGCCGTTTTGCATATAGACATACTGTCCATCTTGAGATGGCATCATTGTGCTGGGATTCATATCATGAAGCTGACCGTTAAAGACGCCCTCGGTATCGATAACATGAAGCTTCTTGGAATCGGTATAGAAAATCCGGTTATCTGAGGTAGCAAGCATGTACCCAAAACCCGTATAATCACTATTGTGGGGTTTATTAAATCCAACTTTGATGATAGTTTTGAATTCTGTCCCATCCTGCTTTATCTTCATGATTTTGCCACTCCAGGTTTTTGGAGGAGGATTGCAGGAATCTACGCCCATTATCAGTAGCGCTGTAAGCAGGGTTAAAAGTAATATTACTGTTCTTTTCATTCGTTACTCCTTAAGTAGTGTCTTATCTTTCATGGGTTGGCAAAAAAAAGCAACTCATGATCTTACGGTTGTTTGAGAACACATTAGGCTCTCGTTTCTTGCAATATATCTAAGGTCGAACTACTAAATACATTATTTTTCAACATTACCTTTACCGTCAAGCTATTTTTTTACGGTGGGTGAAAGCCTGGCAGAGCTGATAGAGATAAGTTGCAAGCCATTGATAGTCTCATGTAACCTGTCCTCTGGCATATTTAGTTTCCTTGATTATCTCTATTTATCGCAAAGGTTACCAATAAAGTAGCCTGATCTGCATAAGAGGGGCGGGCTCTCATGAGTAATCCAAAAGTTAGCAGTCTCACATTTTGATTGACAACTTTGGCATCTTGATTAGATTGTCACCAAGTTAGCAGATCAAGAGCTTGACTGCTAATAATAAATAACGAGGCGGTAAGCATGAAGAAGAGTAAAGCACGATTGTTCCACACCCTGGGAGCATTGGTGGATGAGTATATCCTGAGTTGCGAGCCGGTTTCCTCACGGATTTTGAACGAAAAATATTTAACGGATGTGTCATCAGCTACTCTGAGGTTGGATTTACTCAAGCTGGAGAAGCAGAATTTCATCTCCCAGCCTCATACTTCAGCGGGACGGATTCCCACAATATGTGGTTATCGCAGATATCTGAACTATATAGAAGCAGATCACGAAAAAGTGACCTATGAACGTATGGATACCCTGCGGGAGCTCTTAGTACGCAATTACAAGGATACCCCGCGGGCACTGCATTACATCATGCAGATGCTGGCTCATGAGACAGACCAGCTATCTTTTGTGGCAGAGCCAGAGGTATCCAGCGGATATCTTTCACGCCTGGAAGTATTTCCCATAGGCGAGCAAAAGCTGCTGTTCCTGATGAGCCTGGATAGCGGACTGGACAAGACTGTGATCCTGAAATGTGATTATGAGATCAATGATGCCCAGCTCAAAAAGCTGGTGCGTTATCTCAATGATGAATTGGTGGGGCAGAGGGTATTTGAGATCTCTAATAAAGTATTGGTAGAGATGAGAGAACATACACAAAGTGATGGTGATCTCTTAGGTATATTCTTAAAAGAATTGCACAAAGCTTTTATGGAAATCACTGATTATTATATTCACTATGATGGCAGCATCAAATTTTTGGAACAGCCGGAATTTGATTCTAAGGAAGCAATCCTTAATTTCATGAATCTGGTGCAGC
Organism: uncultured bacterium; assembly: GCA_964293715.1. Taxonomy (GTDB): domain Bacteria; phylum Cloacimonadota; class Cloacimonadia; order Cloacimonadales; family Cloacimonadaceae; genus UBA5456. The sequence goes on from CAXZAB010000011.1 coordinate 5,221, forward strand.
GGCAGGATATGCTGCTGAATTCTATGCGCAGCAACGATGAAAGCCCGGTAAATATATTGATGGGAGAGGATTTTAATGATCCCAAGTGGCAAGATTTTGCCTTGATCTATGGAAAATATGAAGTTTTTGGCATACCCGGTTATCTGGGTGTGCTCACCCCGGTCAGAACTGAGTATCGTAAATTGATACCGCTGATCCGTGACGTTACAGATACGATCACACAGACTACAAAAAAGGGAATGGTCGTGCCCAAGTGGAGTAGAAATGAGTAAAAAACAGCAAAAGGATAAAATAATGCAGCCCAAGTCCAAGGCAGAAGAGCAAGTGCAGGCAGATCCTGAGATTGAACAAGAAACAGTGATAGAGCCCGAAGTTGTTATAGAACATATTGATTATAAAGATAGGTATTTACGGACCATGGCGGAATTTGAGAATTACCGCAAAAGGACAAACGCTGAGAAAGCGGATTGGATTCGGCACGCTAACCAAGAATTAGCGCTGCATATCTGTGATGTGCTGGACAATTTTGAGCGTGCTTTACAGCAAGCCAAAGCGGTAGATCTGAAAAACCCCTTTATTAAAGGGATAGTCTTGATCGAAAAGCAATTGGCTAATGCTTTAGGAAAAGAGGGAATAAAGAAGATCGAGGCTTTGGGAGAGGATTTTGATCCTGAATATCACGAAGCTTTGGCTCATATTCCCAGTGAATATGACGAAAATATTGTGGCCGCCGTTATCCAAAACGGATACAAGATGCACGAGCGTGTGATACGCCCGGCACGTGTGGCGGTCTCAAATGGCAATAAAATGAATACCCAGGAGGATTAAATGGGAAAGATAATAGGAATTGATCTCGGGACCACAAACTCATGTGTGTCTGTAGTGGAAGGCGGCAAGCCCGTCGTGATACCCAATGCGGAAGGTGGCAGAACCACTCCCTCCGTAGTTGGATTTACATTAAAAGGTGAAAGAATGGTGGGCCAGCTGGCCAAGCGTCAGGCTGTGACTAATCCTCAAAACACCGTTTTTTCGATTAAACGCTTTATGGGACGCTCTTTTAACGAAGTGGGCGAAGAAATTAAACAGGTACCGTTTAAAGTGATTTCCGGAGTTAAGAATCAAGCCGCGGTACATATAGAAAGTCAAAACAAAGATTTCACTCCGCAAGAAATTGCTGCAATGGTCCTGGTCAAAATGAAGGAAACCGCAGAAGCCTATCTGGGCACCACGGTGAGTGAAGCTGTGGTCACGGTTCCGGCTTATTTTAACGACGACCAGCGTCAGGCTACCAAAGACGCCGGGCGTATTGCCGGACTGGAAGTGAAACGCATCATCAACGAGCCCACCGCAGCCGCTCTGGCTTATGGCATGGAAAATAAGAAAGAGCAGAAAGTGGCGGTGTACGACTTGGGAGGAGGCACCTTCGACATCTCGATTCTGGATATTTCCAGCGGGGTGGTGGAAGTACTGGCCACCAACGGCGACACCCATTTGGGTGGAGATGATTTTGATAAACGGGTGATAGACTGGATCCTGGATCAATTTAAGAAGCTGGAAGGCATAGACCTCTCCAAGGATCCCATGGCTTTACAACGCCTACGCGAAGCTGCGGAAAAGGCCAAGATTGAGCTCTCCGGAACTCAGACCAGCAATATCAACCTGCCTTTTATCACAGCAGACGCCACAGGACCCAAACACTTGAATCTGGACTTGAGCCTGGCGGAATTTAACCGCCTGACTGAGGACTTGGTACAGCGCTCGATGGAACCTTGTAAAAAGGCCTTGAAAGATGCCAAACTGAAAGCTTCTGATATTCAGGAAGTACTGATGGTTGGCGGCAGCACCAGAATCCCGGCTGTGGGCGAAGCAGTAGAAAAATTCTTTGGCAAAAAGCCTAATCGCAGCCTGAACCCAGATGAAGTAGTGGCTATCGGTGCCGGAATTCAGGGAGCAATCCTTTCCGGTGATGACAATGTCTCCGATGTGCTGCTGCTGGATGTAACCCCGCTCTCTTTGGGAATCGAAACTCTGGGTAGTATGATGACTTCACTCATTCCCAGAAACACGACCATCCCTACGAAAAAGAGTCAGGTCTTTTCCACTGCGGCAGACAATCAGACTGCTGTAACGATCCACGTCTTACAGGGTGAAAGACCCATGGCGCCGGATAATAAGAGTCTGGGAAGATTCGATTTGGTAGGAATTCCTTCCGCACCGCGTGGAATGCCACAGATCGAAGTTACCTTTGACATCGATGCCAATGGTCTGCTTCACGTATCTGCGAAAGACAAGGGTACGGGCAAAGAGCAATCCATCAATATCGACCGTGCCGGCAGTATCAGCACAGAAGATATAGACCGCATGATCAAAGATGCCGAATTGCACGCCGAAGCCGACCAGAAACGTCAGGAATACGTCAGCGCCAAAAACGAACTGGATACTTTGATCTTCAGCACCGAAAAAAGTCTGAGCGAACACGGAGACAAACTCTCTGATGATGAACGCAAAGAACTGGAAGATGAACTGAAGAGCGCCAAAGAACAGCTTGACAAAGTAGCCGACAAAGCTCAAGTGGATCAAATTAAAGAGAGTCTTTCCAAAAAAGCTCAGAAATTAGGTGAGATCATCTATGCTAAGATGCAGCAGGAGCAAGGACAAGAAGGTGGAGCGGGTTTTGATCCCAATGCCCAAGGCTTCAATCCTGATGACTTTGCCGGACAGCAGCAAGAAGAGCCCCAAAGCGATGATGGTCCTATCGACGCTGAATTTGAAGTGATGGACGATTAAGACGATAAATAATAAAACACTCAATTAGCGCAAACAGCTTTGCCTGCCGGTGTAAACCGCAGGCAGGCTGTTTGGCTATTTTGATATAGATAGTATATGGCTGCAGCCGGGCCTGGCAGCAGCTTTATGAGCAATATATTTTACAGGAGAAATGATGGCGAAACGAGATTATTATGAAATTCTGGGCGTGGAAAAAGGCGATGATGAAGCGACGATAAAAAAAGCCTATCGCAAACTGGCGATGCAGTATCACCCAGACAAGAATCCCGATAACAAAGAAGCGGAAGAAAAGTTTAAAGAAGCCAGTGAGGCTTATGAAGTTCTTTTTGACAAAGAAAAACGCGACCTTTACGATCAATACGGACATGCTGGTGTAGAGAATCAATTTGGCTCAGGAGGATTCTCCTGGGAGAACTTCTCCCATCGCGGCGACCTCAATGACATCTTTGGAGATAGCTTCTCTTCTATCTTTGAGGGTCTCTTTGGAGGAGGCTATGGCGGCACGCGTAGATCTGGCAGAAGCTCAAATCGCGGAGAAGATCTGCAGATAGAGCTATCTCTGTCTCTCAAAGAAATTGCCACAGGCACAGAAAAGAAAATCAAGATAGGCACCAAAGAAGCTTGCGATAAGTGTAATGGTACAGGCAGCGCAGACGGTGATATTGAGACCTGCACACAATGCCGGGGCACAGGTCAGGTACGGCAAGTGCGCCAATCCCTCTTTGGGCAAATGCAAACCGTAGCGGAATGTCCTTCCTGTCGCGGCGAAGGCAAGATCATCAAAAACAAATGCAGCAAATGCTACGGCGAAGGCCGTATGGGCACGCTCAAGGAAATCAACGTAAAGATTCCCGCCGGAGTGGAAGAAAATCAATACATCAGGCTCAGAGGACAAGGCAATATGGGTCCCCGGGGTGGTACTCGCGGAGATATTCTGGTGCTTATCCATGAAAAACAGGACGATCTCTTTGAACGCCAAGGTAATGATATCATGATAGAATACCCCATCGCGCTTTCTCAAGCAGTTTTGGGAGATGAGATTACGGTACCTACCCTTACCGGCAAAGTCAAGATGAAAGTCCCCGCCGGTACCCAAAGCGGCAGACTGTTCCGGCTCAAAGGACAGGGAATTCAAGGACTGAATACTTATAGCAAAGGTGATGAGATCGTGAAAGTGATTTTGGTCACTCCCACCAAAATATCCAAGGAAGAGACCGAGCTTTATACACAATTGAAAGAATTTGACAGCAAACGCGATCTGAAACCGGGCCGGGGATTTTTCTCAAGACTGAAAGATTACTTTAGCTGAAAGTGGCTGCGCAAGATATTCCGAGGCTGACTTAGAGCCTGAAGGCTCAGTCCTCTCGTCATAAATTTGGTAGAAAAGGCCGCCTTCGCCATCGCGGCTCGGTGTCAAAACTTAAGTAAGAGAGGGCTTTGTTAAATACAGAGCCGTACAGCCTTGCAAAGATAAGCGAGACCACAAAAAGTAACTTTGAAAAATTCTCTTTGACAAGATAGAGAAGATGATATACTTTGGCACAAACGTAAAAAAGGGGTTAAGAACAGAATATGAAGCTCTTTGAGACTCACGCCCATCTGGACCTTCCGGACTATGATGCCGATAGGGACAGCTTGATTAATAAATGCTTTAAAAATGGAATAGAGTATATCATAAATGTTGCATTTAACAAGGAAACTGCCATGTCCTCACTGGAACTGGCGCTCAAGTATCCGCATATATTTGCCACAGTGGGATTTCATCCACATGAAGCAACAGAATTTGATGCAGAGCTGGTCAAGAAACTGGCTCGCGAAAAGAAAGTAGTGGCCATCGGAGAGATCGGGCTGGACTTCTTCCGCAATTTATCGCCATATCCGGTTCAGCGCGAGGTCTTTGCCAATCAGGCCCATCTCGCGGTGGAATATGATCTGCCTATCGTGGTGCACGACAGAGAAGCCCATCAGGAATGCTATAACATTCTCAAGCAGGAATATGTGAAGGAAGCGGTGTTTCACTGTTTTTCCGGAGACATAGTCTTTGCTCAGCAGGTCCTGGATGCTGGGTGGATGATGTCCTTTACGGGCAGCATTACCTATCCCAAGTCCCATCTGGACGATGTGGTACGCCTGGTGCCCATGGACAGATTCATGATCGAGACAGACTGTCCATATCTGCCTCCACATCCGCACAGAGGGAAGCGCAATTCTCCTTTGCATCTGCATCTGATCGCGGAAAAGATTGCTGAAATTAAAGGCATTACACCCAAAGAGGTGGCAGAGATATCTTATGATAACGCCTACCGCTTTTTCCGCATTCCAGCGGATCCGGTTAAAACACCAAAATCTGGTAGAAAGAGATGAAAAAACTTATAATAATCAGTTTATTAATGATGACCGCTCTGCTTTGGGGCGGTAATTCGATATTTTCTTATGACGGCTATCCCATTGGCTATTTTGGCAAAGATATCTACAGCCTGGGAATGGGGGACACCGGAGCCAGCGATCTGTTTCGCTTCAACGGTGGATATGGAAATCCTGCCCAAGGCAATAGAAGCAATAAAACCATCTTTGGCACAGGGGTTATCTTCGGTTTTACAAATTACGAATCTGAATATGATGGTGTAAAACGCAGTTTTAGGGATGATTCCCTGGATTTCCCTTACTTCAGCATCTCGGTTCCTTTCAAGAGGCATCGCTTTGGCTTTCAATTTAGTCCCTTTGCCACCGGAGTAGCGAAGAATCAGTTCCTCTTGCCAGACAGCACCCTGGAGCGCCAGGAAACAGAGAAATACATTTATCACGCCGATCTGATCTACAGTTACAATTATCGTAATCTGAATCTGGGCGCTAGCGGCAATTTCTTCTTTGGCCATGATTATCGCACCTTCGAGCAACTCTCTGCAGACTACACGGTGCCTACCACTGAATCTTTGAAGAGCAGTTTTAAGAATGCCACTTTCACCTTGGGTGCGATCCAAACCTTCGATGATCATGCCATTGGAGTGCATGCCACCAAAGGTGTTACACTCAAAGGTGACACGAGGCGCAATAGCTTTCACAGCTCAGAAGAGCCCACAGATTATGAATACGAACTGCCTTTGATGATGACTTTAAGCTACACGGGGAAGATAATCCCCGAACTTAAAGTGGCCTCCGATTTTGGTTTTGAGTTCTATTCCAAAACTTCGGATGATCTCATAGACGCCTGGAAATGGGGAGCTGGAGTGGCTTACGAACCGAATATGGATAGAAAGAAGCATTGGTGGGAAAAAATACCTTTGAGAGCCGGATACGCATATCGGCAGCTGGCTTTTTCCAGCAATGGGGAAGATGTGAATGAAAACACAATCAGTGCCGGACTAAGTGTTCCACTCAAGAACAGGATAAACCGTTTGGATATGGCTTTTCAATATCAAATAAGAGGATCGCTTGAGACCAATAAACTGCGTGACAGCAGCTATATGATGATGTTTGGCTTTACCGGTTTTGATATTATAACCACTGCTCCAGATCGCACTGCGCCCCGCGACATTCCCAAGGCAGAGGAGCTTGAGCAATGGTGAGCGGGCAAAGCCTGTACCACAGAATCTTAGAAGGCAGAAACATCGCGTCCGAAAATCTGGAGACCAGCCTGGAAGATCTCCCGGATGAAAAGCTCCTTGCAAATATTGAATCCGCAGCCGAGCGCATCCATGAAGCTGTGTATCGTAACGAAGATCTGATCATCTTCGGGCACGACGACCCCGATGGGGTTACCAGCACCTATATTCTGTACAATTTTCTCAACAACATCGGTTTCCAAAAGCACAGCTACTATATCCCCAATCGCAATCTTGAATCCCACGGAATTCAAGAGAACTTCATCAATCATGTGAAACAAGGCGGGCACAAGTTAGTAATCACCGTGGATAATGGCATAGTCTCCGATGAAGGCGTAAAAAAGCTCAATGAACTGGGTTGTGATGTAATCATTACCGACCATCATCTGATCCAACCTGATAAACTGCCTGAGGCTTATGCTATCATCAATCCTTTACTCTCTCACTGTGAATATCCTTTCAAACAGCTCGCCGGAGTGGGCGTGGCTCTGATGCTGATTCGCTATCTGGCCAAACAGTGGAATCACAGCATAGACCCGGCAAGCTATTTCTGGACTGCCGTAGGATCGATCGCAGACAAAGTCCCCATGATAGGGCTAAACAGAACCATAGTGCGCTATGTGCTGGAGAATTTCGAGACTGTGCAGGATGATACTGTGCGGTTCTTGCTCAGGAATTACCGCCGTGTAAACACCCCCACGGATGTCTTCAATTTTATCAATTATACGGCACGCATCATTGCAAATGGCCGGGAAGCAGGTGGTGAGCATACCGCTCTAAAATTCATCATCCAAATTTCAGATGCCAAGGCGACTTTGTTTGAAAATCTGGAAGAGCAAAAGAACCTTTGGGAAAACGATTTGAACCGCGTATTTGCCTTCCTGGATACCTTGACGGTAGATTTTGTGGGGAACTTCTTTGTTTATTTTGATGATGAAGGGGTGATCCCCTACGCACTTTTGGGCACAGCTGCCTCTTATGTAGTCAATCGCTTGCAGATCCCCACCATCATATTTAAGCCCCATAGCAGACACACAGTCTGTGAAGGCCGCTGCAGTGACGGTTTCAATATGGTGGAGTCCTTTGGCCATTGCAAAGAGCATTTAATCCAATTTGGCGGCCATCCCAAAGCTGCCGGATTCACCATGGAATCTGCTGCTTACGATGATTTTGTCGAATGTTTTCACCAATATGTGAGCGACAACTTTATCCCGCCTGCTGAGGGCGCGGAAATCCCTTTTGATACACAATGCACTCTGGCTGAGATGGATGACGACACTTGGCAGGATTTGGAATTGCTTTTGCCCTGGGGCCAGCAGAATCCCGAACCTGTCTTGAAGATAAAAGATCTGAAAGCTGAGGACCTCAGCGGAAAATGGAATCTGGATGGCGGCAGCCTGCGTCTTGCGCGTAATCTCCAGCAGGATTGCATCGTCATGTGGAGAGGCGCCAGCCAACTCAGGATTCTAAAGATTCTGGCTTGAGATATAAGATATGATAAAGCTCAGCGAAGCTTTAAGGAAATTGATACACCTTAGTTCATTGGTTATTCCCTTTGGCTATCGCTATGTATTGGGCTACAATCGCCGCTTGGCTTTTATCTGGCTGTTTGTCGCTCTGGCTATCTCCTTGGCCATAGAATTCACCCGCTTTTGGCAAAGAAACTTTCGCAGGACCTTCCATCGCCTCTTTGGCTCGATTCTCCGCAGACATGAATTTAAGGACCTCACCGGAGCCACCTATCTGCTGTTTGCCAGCTTGCTCTGTGTGGCTTTCTTTGAACCCAGAATTGCCGCAGCTTCCATTGCTTTCTTGAGCATTGGAGATACCTTTGCGGCTCTGGTCGGTATGAGCTTCGGCAAGCGTAAGTTTTTGGGCAGCAAAAAGACTTTGGAAGGAAGCCTGGCCTGTTTTGTCTCCTGCCTGATCTTTGGATTGTGGTGGTTACGTAATCCCTGGCTGGCCATTATAGGCTCTCTGGCTGCCACGGGAGCAGAATTGGGGAATATCGGTTTGGATGATAACCTCAAGATCCCGCTTATCTCGGGAATAGTGATGGCTTTAGTAAGTGTTTTTATTTAAATTATATTCAATTATATGAGAGGAGGAACTTGCATGCTGCTATCTTTTGTTATTCCTGTATTGAATGAAGTAGAGTCCCTGGGACAGCTTTATCAAGAGATCGTGCAAAACACGGGGATTCATAGCTATGAGATCATCTTCATCGATGATGGCTCTACCGATGGCAGTTTTGAGGTAATGCAAGAGCTGGCAAGTACCGATCCTCAGGTCAAGGTTATCAAGTTTCGTCGTAATTTTGGCAAAGCGCCTGCTCTGCAAAAGGGCTTTGATCTGGCGCAGGGAGAAGTAGTCTTTACCATGGATGCGGATTTGCAGGATAATCCCGCAGAGATTCCGGCTTTTTTGGACAAACTTGAGGAAGGTTTTGATCTGGTTTCCGGATGGAAGAAAAAGCGCCGCGATCCCTGGCATAAAAGGATTCCTTCCAAACTCTTTAACAGCGTTACCGCGCATACTTTCCACTTGAAGCTTAAGGACTACAATTGTGGCTTTAAGGCTTACCGCAAAGAACTCGTCAAAGAACTGAATCTCTATGGTGAAATGCACCGCTATATCCCGGCTTTGGCTCATTCTCTGGGCTTTAAAGTGGGGGAGATCGCCGTGGAGCACAGAGCCCGGCAATTTGGCAAGAGCAAATACGGCATGGAGCGCTATCTCAGAGGTTTCTTTGATCTGCTCACCGTCAAGATGGTAACCCAGTATGTCAAGAGTCCGCTGTATCTTTTTGGCCGCATTGGCCTCGTTTCCACTGTCTTGGGCAGCCTCATCACGCTTTATCTGGCGGTACTCAAGATCTTTTATGGTGTGCCCCTGTCAAATCGTCCCTTACTCTTTTTGGGAATGCTGCTCATTTTGGGAGGCCTGCAATTCGTCTCACTGGGTCTGATCTCAGAGCTGATTGTAAACCGGATAAGGCCCACCGATAAACTGCCGTTATCTATCGAAAGGACTGTCAATATTCAGCCCAAGGATACAGATGGATAAACTTGAGCTTTTCTTTATAAAACGCTATCTCAAAACACCAAAGCGGAATCTGTTCAGCTTCACTTTCGTCTTTATGGTGCTGGGAATCATTCTCTCGGTGGGAATTCTTTCCGCCGGCTTGAATCTTTTCCAGGGCTATGAATCTAACCTCAAGAGTCTGCTTCTGGACAGTTTTGCCCACGTCAGCGTCCAATCCTCATATGGGGAGCTGATCTCACAAGAGGAGACTGCCGCCATCCAAGCCCGGCTTTCAGAGCGCAAAGAGCTCATTTCAGCCATTCCCAGCCTGGAATATCCTCTGATGGCGCAAAAGGGTGACAAGATCCGGGCTATCAGCCTTAGAGCTTATGATTTCAGCAAGGAATTCCCTTATGAAAAATACGTTAAAGGAGGGAAAAGCCGGCTGCAAAGCGGCGAAGTGATCGTAGGTCACTACCTGGCTGAAGAGCTGGGGCTGGGCATCGGAGATAAGATAGAGCTGAATTACCCCCGCTTTGACCGCATCACTCCTTTAGGTATCCACACTGCCCAAAACAACTATAAGATTGCCGCACTCTATCGCTCCGGATATTATGAGAGCGACCGCAGCCTGGTCATTTCTACCCTGGACGATGCCAGAGCCTTGCTCTTTTTACCCGAAGGCTACAGCAAGATTGAGCTGAGACTCAAAGATGCCGATAAAGCAGGTTTTTTTGCACGTGAATACAGCGATGCTTTGGGGCAGGACTATATCGCCATTCCTTGGAATCTTTATGCTGAGAGTTTGCTGCGTCTGGTGGCCATGGAAAAGTGGCTGATCTTTATTGTTTTCAGTTTTCTGGTGCTCATCGCCGGCATCAACGTGATCTCCGCTGTGAGCACTATTATTATCGACAAACGCTCCGAAATCGCAGTACTCAAAACCCTGGGCGCCAGTCCCCGCACGATCAAACGGCTTTTTGCTCTCAGAGTAGGAGTCGTTGCTATTGTGGCTGTATTGATCGGACAGATCTTTGGAGCCTTACTCTCCTGGTTTGTGGAAAAACAAACTTTTTATAGTCTCAAAGGAGACGTATATTTCATCGATACCCTGGGAGCAAAAATCACCTTCCCCAATCTTTTGATAGTATTTCTCGTGGCCAGCTTTTTAATCTTTTTGTGTGTGATGATTCCCTTAAGGCAGATAGAGAAAATGCAGATCATAGAAGTAATCAGGAACAAACATTAAAGGACATGTAATATGATTTTGAGCGCAAAACATTTGAAAAAGACATATATTGACAGTGATCAGAAAATCGAAGTGCTCACCGACGCTTGTCTGGATGTAAACTCCGGGGATTTGATCTGCATCACTGGAAAATCCGGCAGCGGCAAGAGCACGATGCTTCACATCATGGGCTTGCTGGATGCACCGGACTCCGGAGAATTGACGATAGGCGGCAAAAAGATCCTTGCCCAAAGCCCTGAAGCACCCATGATCCGTAATCGGGATCTGGGTTTTGTCTTTCAATTCCATTATCTCGTGGAAGATCTGACCTCCACAGAGAACGTGGCTTTACCCCTCTTGATCGCAGGTGAAAGCGAAACCAAGGCCATGGCCAGAGCAGAAGAATTGCTCTGCATCCTGGGCCTGTCCGAGCGGCTGAGACGCTATCCCAATCAACTCTCCGGTGGAGAGCAGCAACGCGTAAGCCTGGCCCGCGCCCTGGCCAATCAACCCAAACTGGTTTTGGCAGACGAACCTACCGGCAATCTTGACCCTGTGCACAGCAAAGAGGTCTGGGATTTGATCTTGAGCCTGAATAAAGGCGAATTCAAACAAACTTTTGTGATCGTGACTCACGACGTGGAAGCGGCCCAGGCTGCAGACCGTGTCTTTGAGCTCGTAAATGGGATTTTGCTTCCTGCCTAAGGAATAATCTGATGCGTCGCCCTAAGAAATTCTTCATTCTGATCATAGTTTTACTATTGATCAACGCCCTGTTTTTCCTCATTTGGTATCCTCTGGGCGGAAGAATTGCTGTGCGTAAGTTAATTACGGACACAGTAGGGGACCTGGCCAAAGCCGACTTCACCTTGGGGGATTTGCATATCAGCGATAGACAGATCCTGGCCCAAAATTTTCATTTTGCCACCAAGGACAGCCTGATAGACGTCCGGGGCAAAAGCCTGCGGGTGCGCTACAACGTTTACAAGCTGCTCTTCTCTGGGTTAAAATTCGATAAAGTAATCTCCAGCATCGAGATTATAGACCCTATTATACACATAAACTACCTGCAAAAGCCCAAAGAAGATAAACCGCCCAAAAAGCCTCTTCGAATACCCGATCTCACTCCCTTTTTTGATCGTCTTAACCTGGAGGGAGGAACCCTTATTGCTGATGTCTCAATACTTCTGAAGATGAAGCAGGAAGGATATCTGGAAATTGAAGAAAATCTTAAAGATATCCGGATAACTATTAATAATGATTCTCAGACCCATCTCAAACTAAGTGCCACCACTTCCCTGGGGGGAGAGATCTCGGTAAAAGGAACTTTGGATAAAGGACGGATAGATCTGGCAGAAGTAGATATTCAAGACTTCGATCTCTTGTATCTCACCCATCCCGATATTGCGAACTTTCGTACCCAGATTAATCTTCATGCCTCCTATTCCGAGCCGGCCGATTCATCTGATTTCAGCCTGACTGCTCAGGGTAAGATCAGCGGAACTTCTGCCCTGGTGATGGATCAATATCCTGTAAACATCTCTCTGATCAGCCTTGATGCCAAAGATAAGAATGCCAAGGCAGTAATCCAGGAAGCCAAGGTTTTAAGCAGCATTCTGAGGGCCGAATTAAATGTTCAGGACTTTATCGGGGGCTCACGTTTGGTGGGCTCCACGGACACTTCTGGCGCCCCTAAGATGCGTTTTGATGGCTCCAGCGCATCTCTCATCGTGAATCTTGCCGATATCATGCCGGATCTCTCCGGCAGTGTGTATGCAGATCTGGATGCTTCTGGCACTATCCAGGATCCTCTTATAGATTTAATCGCAGAATCCCAGAGGCTGTCTTACCGGGATTGGAACTTTGATGACCTGAGTCTTAAAGCTAAATATCAGGATGATATGCTTACAGTTTCCCCTGCGACCCTCAGATGGGAAAGTCAAAAAATCGCACTGCTTGCCACCTTGCAGCCCAAGACCAAGGAATTCACCGCGGAGCTTATTACAGATAGCATCGAGGCAGAAGAGCTGCTGATGGCTGCTTCGGGCAGGGTCACCGTGGAAGGCGTGCTGGTCACACCCTATCCTGTAGTCGAGGCCCATATTTACGACTTCAGCTTACTTTTGGACAGCCTTAACCTCCATGGCGTAAATGGTTATGCCATGCTGAGCCCCGTGAATGGGTCTGTATTATTTGATACTATTTTGGAAGGCGATGAGGGCTTTAGAATTTCTGCAGTAGGAGACATCCTGGATCGCCACATAGCTCTTGATGCCGATTTTTCTGATATTGACATTGCCAGGCTCTATATGCAGAAGCATATAAATATGTTGTCACCCATTGTTTCTGGCCATCTCA
>CAXZAB010000012.1:0-17990 GCA_964293715.1 uncultured bacterium
AGCCCCAAGCCAAAGCCCATGAGGCTGAAATAGCCGAGCTCAATAAAGAGCAAGGTGCTCTGGCAACCAAGCTGCGTGACAACGAAACGCAGCAGAAGATACACGCCAGGCAGATAGAGAAAATCGCGGATCATAAAACAATTCTGGAACGCTGGGAAAAGCTGTCTGAGCTAATTGGCTCCGCCGATGGCAAGAAGTACCGGACCTTTGCGCAGGGTATTACCTTTGAACTCTTGATCTCCCGGGCCAATGACCAGCTTAAGAGACTGTCCGACCGCTACCTCTTGATCAATGAGGATGATGCACCCCTCGATCTGTTTATTGTAGATCACTATCAGGGCGGTGAGATCCGAACGGTGAAAAATCTCTCAGGCGGGGAGAGTTTTCTGGTGAGTCTGGCGCTGGCTTTGGGATTATCGAAGATGTCCAGCAAGAATGTGAGTATCGATTCCCTGTTTTTGGATGAAGGCTTTGGATCGCTGGATGAGGATAGTTTGGAAACTGCTTTGGTGAGCCTGGCCGCAATGAATAACGAGGGCAAGTTGATTGGTTTGATCTCGCATGTTGCCGCGATTAAGGACAGGATTCCGAACCAGATCCAGATTGTTCCGCAGACCGGTGGAATCAGCGAAATCAAGGGAATGGGGTGTAGGAAAATTGAGAATTGAGGATTGAAAATTGAGAATTATGGAGGTCATTTTGAGTGGGGAGAGATCTACAGGTTTCCGGCATCTTCTTTTGCTGTATCGATCCGAAGAACCTGCACAGTCTATGTGACTATTTTTTGACAAGCTTTTCGTTGCTGTATTTCAGGGTCTATCTGCTATCTTCTGGGGCTCAAAGCCGGTTAAAACAGGCGAAACTATCGGCTGAAGCCGGCGCCATCATCCCCTTTCAAATTTCTGCTTGACGTATATGGAGCTTCTGATTTATGTATAAAAGATACAGGAAAACATAAAATACGACAGCTTGTCAAAATCTATAAATGGATGTATATATGAGAAAATTACTTTTTACCTTGCCCTTGATGCTACTGTGCGGATTGCTCTTTGCGGGCACTTTGCAGATCAGCGTGGATGCTGCGGCATTCGGAAAAGCTTCGGCGGACTATCCGGTTCTACTTGAGCCAGGAGAGCCTATGCTGAACTACTATGCCTTGAAAGTACTGCTTCCTTTTGGGGAAGAATATAAATCTGCAGAGCTCACCTTTAGCTCTGACAAAACCCGTAAATCCGGAGTCTCGATCAAGCCTGCGGGCGTTCAGATTCCCATCTCACAACCGCAGGATTTTGTGCCCGGTTTGCCAAATCCTGAAATATATCAGCGCGACAGCTTTTTTCCGGAGCAAGACTACGAATATCTGGGTACCGAATACTACCGGGGCTACGCTATTGCGCTCTTCAACGTCTATCCTTTCCGTTACAATCCCGTGTCTGGCGAAATGCTCATCCATTCTGCTTTTGAGCTGAATATCAAGAGCGAATTCAGTGTAGAAACTGCCCAAAAGCAAGCTAAGTTTTTGACTCCCAATGCCAAGACCAGGGGCCATTTACAGCAGATGGTGGCCAATCCACAGGCAAGCTTTAGCTATGCAAATTATAGTATGTACAAGCCCCAAAGCCGCAATCTCGAGCCCAGCGCCGCCAAAAGTATGATTATCATCACCGATAACGAGCGGAGCCTATGGTTCGAAGACTATGCCATTTGGCGTGAAAGCAAGGGCATCAGCACTGCGATTTATACCACTGAACATATTTATGCGAACTACACCGGAATCGACAACGCCGAGAAAGTCCGCAATTTCATTATCGATGCCTACAGCTCCTGGGCAGACACCGCCACTCCTTTGGAATATGTGATTTTGGGGGGTGATGACGAGGTCGTGCCGGAACGCGGAGTATATGGCAAAGTAGGCGGCACCCGGGATAACAGGATGCCTTCCGATCTGTATTTCAGCAATCTCGATGGAAATTGGAATGCCAATGGTAACCAAATTTACGGAGAACTGCAAGACCAGACGGATATGATTCCGGAGCTGGATATCGGGCGCTTTTCGGCTGAAACTTATCAGGAATTCAGCAACATCTTCCGTAAAACCAAATACTACGTAGATAGAAGCACTTTCAGTAATAATATCGCCATCTTTTTCGGTGAAAACTTGAACAACAACCCCATGACCTGGGGTGGAGATTACAAGGACGACGTAGCCACCTATCTACCTCTCGATTATGAATACAGCACACAATATCAGAGAGACGACAGCTACAGCAGCAGCACCGTGATTAACGGCATCAATGCCGGGGCCAATGTGATGAATCACATGGGGCATGCCAATGAAACCTACCTGATGGGGATGGGCAATAACGCGGTACAACAATTGCAAAATACCGAATATGGCTTCCTGTATACTCAGGGCTGCTATCCCTCAGCTTTTGATCAACGCACCTCAGGTGATAACGAATGCATCGGAGAGCATCTGCTGATGTCCTCTGGCGGCGTCTTTGCCTTTATCGGCAATACCCGTTATGGCTGGTATATGCCCGGTGGCATCGATGGTGCCTCGCAATACTATGACCGGGAATACTTTATCGGTCTTTATGATGAAGGCCATATCCGGCTGGGCAATGCTCTGACTTACTCGCGTCTGCAAAACCTGAATGCAGCGCTGCAGAGCGAAGTAATGCGCTGGTGTTATATGGAGATGATCCTGTTTGGCGATCCTTCCGTAGCGCTCAAGATGCCGGATCCCGAGCTGCCTCTGCTGAGCTTGGAAAGCTATGATTTTGATGATTCCCAAGGCGATAATGACGGCATCATCAATCCCGGAGAAACCATCCGTTTCCATCCCGTGATCAAAAATACTGAAGGCTGGGGTACCGCTCATAATGTGGTTATCCGCCTCGAATCCGTGCCCGACGGCATTCAGACTACCAGCACTGTCATTACGATAGACCAGATTTTGCCTGGACAGACCAGTGCAGAAGACCTCTTTCTGGAGATGAATCTGCCCGAAGACATGGGCTTTGGGACTTTTAATATGAAGATTTCGGTAGATTCCACAGATCCTTTAACCAATCTCAGCACCGGTATCAGATATTTTGATGCCAGCTTTAAAATCACTCTTTTTGATGCCCGCTTCCCTTGGGAAACCTTAAATAGCGGGAAATCTGCCCCCATGGTTCTGGATATCAATGCTGATGGAAACCAGGATATCGTGTATGCCGACGTCTTTGGTGGCCTGCATATGATAGGAGAAGACGGGCTGGAATTTAGCTTTATCGAGCATCCGGATCAGCAAAATATCAATCGCAGCGGCGCTATGGCTCAGATCAATGGTGAAGCCGGCGAAGACTTTGTTTTCACCAGCAGATCGGGGCATATTTATGCAATGACTGCACAGGGTGAGCTGATCTTTGATTACGCAGCTGGTGTTCCCTTGTTATTTTCCCCCATGGTTGCGGATATCACGGGCGATGGCTCCTTTGAAACCATAGCGGGCAGCCTCAATGGCAAGCTTTTTGTGATCGATGCCAATGGCGATGATGCCAATGGATTCCCTCTGCAACTTTCAGGCACTTTCCAAAGTGAACTTGCCGCAGGTCAATTGACGGAAGACGGGCCCATGATGATCGTGGCGGGAACCAGTAGTGGAGACCTCAGGGTGATCGGTGCTGATGCCGTGATCGCTGAAAACTACAGTCATAATCTGGGCAGCGCCATCACCGGAGCTCCGGTGATCCTGGATCATGGTCGCATCGCAGTAGCCACAAACACTCATCTCTTTCTAATTGATGCCAGCGGAATCCTCTTTAGCAGAGAAATCGATGCTCCTGTGGCCGGCGGACTCATCACCGCAGATATCGACAGGGATAACAGTCTGGATATTATCTTTGTTTCCATCGCCGGTAAGGTGTGGGCTGTGAGTCAGAGCAATACCCTGATCGGGGCTTTCCCGGTGGCTATCAATGCGAGCTTCAATTGTCCTCCGCTGGTGGCTGATATTACTGCCGATGGGCAGTGTGAGATCGTTTTGCACAGTTATATGAACAGCATTTATGCTTTCCATAACGATGGCAGTATGGTAGAGGGATTTCCCTTCTGCACCAGCTATAACGGAGCCACACCCGGGACTTTGGTGGATTTTGACAACGACGGTTACTTCAAATTGATCGCCGGATTCTCCAATGGAGTGGTGATGTCCAATCTGCGGCGTCCTTCTTCTGAGCTCGCTCCCTGGACTACCTATCGCGGCTCACTCAAACGTCAGGGCAGTGCTGCTTCCACCGGCTTTGTGAGCAATGCCGATGCCCAGATGAGCCCTGCTGTCAATCTACTGAAACAGAATTACCCCAATCCTTTCAACCCCAATACCACAATCGCTTTTGAGCTGGCCAAAGCAGGTGCGATCCGCCTGGATATTTATAATACCAAGGGGCAAAAAGTGCGCGAATTGCTCTGTGACAAGCTGGCCAGTGGCAGTCACACAGTGCCTTGGGATGCCACAGACGACAACGGCCGCAGCCTGGCCAGCGGAATCTATCTTTACCGGATGATCAGTGCTGAAGGCTCGCAGACGCGCAAGATGTTACTACTCAAATAGGTGCTACATGCAAGACATAAGAAAAAATATTCAAAGAATCAAAACTGAGATAGCCTCAGAATTGATAAAATCCGGCCGCGAGGGTGAAGATGTCACCCTTGTTGCCGTAACCAAGACTCATCCCGTAGAAGCCATCGATACAGCCCTGGCCAATGGCGTCTGCCATTTCGGCGAAAACAAAGTGCAGGAAGCCGTGCGCAAAATGCCCATGATAACTCAGCCTTACGATGGATTTCACTTTATCGGTCATCTTCAAACTAATAAAATCAATCAACTGCTTGCCCTCAAACCGCTGCTGATTCACAGCATCGGCTCGCAGCGTTTGGCAGAAAGGATGCACCTGACTTTGGGGCTAACAAACCGCACTCAGGAAATTTTGATTCAGGTAAATGTTACCGCCGAAGAAAGCAAGGGCGGAGTGAGCTTTGCCAATGCCGAAGAGATGATCTGGAAGATAGCCAGCTACTCCACTATCTACGTGCGGGGACTGATGACTATCGGCAAATTGGACCCCGATCCTGAGGTTAGCCGCACCTATTTTCAACAGCTCAAAGTTCTCTTTGATAAGATCAGGGAAGATTTTCCTGAGGGCTTCGATTATCTTTCCATGGGCATGAGCCACGATTGGAAAATTGCTCTGCAGGAAGGCTCAAACATGCTGCGCATCGGCAGCGCCATTTTTGGGCATAGAAATTACGAGGCAAGGCAATGACAGCTCTGATTGCCATCCTGATCTTCATCCTGGCTTATCTTTATGGTGGTTTTTCCACGGCCCAGGTGATCGCCAAAAGTTTCCGTTCTCTAAACGTCTTCAAGGTTGGCACCGGCATGGCGGATACAGAGAATATCTACAGCAATATCAGCAAGCCTATGGGGCTGCTGGTGGGTGCCATTGATCTCAGCAAAGCCTATCTTTTCCTGATGGTGGTGGAGTTCATCCTCAGGCTTTTGGGCAATGCCGCTTCCTTTGCGGAGTTTAGCATCTTGTACAATCCTACTCTGATGATGGTGTATGGTGTGGGCATGCTCATCGGGCACTGCCTGCCTGTCACGCATCATTTCCGGGGCGGAAGAGGGATTTTTACCTATATGGGCTTTTTCGCCTATTTTGCCTTTTCGCCGGTTTTTTTCACCGCTATTTTGGCGATGATTCTGGTTTGGAAGTTCAAGCAGGTACGCTTTGCCCAATACACCATCGTAATCCTGCCGGTGATACTGTATCAGATCTTTTATCACACTATCCCTTGGTTTCGTCGAGAACTGCCGCCCTATTTTACCGCGATCCTCATCGGAACAGCAATCTTTATGGGAGTTTTAAACATCATATTATCAAAGCGTTTAGGCGAATTTTGAGGTGAGTGCAATGCTCAGGATAGTACCCGTCGATAGTAAAAGGCTCTTAAGAAGCTTTATCATGCTGCCCTTTACTCTGTATAAGGATGATCCCGTTTGGGTGGCCCCTCTCATTATGGATCAATTCAAGTTCTTTGATCCCCAAAAAAATCCTTATTATGCTCATTCTAAAGTGCAGCTGTATCTGGCGATGGAAGGTGATGAGGTGTTGGGGCGCATCAGCGCACACACCAATACCCAGCATCAAAAGGAGCACAAAGAGGATATCGGTTTCTTTGGTTTTTTTGATTCTGTGGACCGGCTGGACGTGGCGAAAGTGCTATTTCAAGCTGCGGGAGAGTGGAACCGGAAGCAGGGCTTCGAGAGCATGCGCGGGCCCATGAACTTTTCTGTGAACCAGGAATTGGGGCTCTTGATCGATGGCTTTGAGACTTCGCCCATGGTGATGATGCGCCATGATCATCCTTACTACCAAAATCTTTATGAAGCCAGTGGCCTGGAAAAGACCATAGATCTCTATGCCTATTTAAGTGAGCGCGAAGTGATGCCAGAGCGTATAGAGCGTCTCGCCGCTGCCATCGAAAAACGCAGTGGAGTGACCATCCGCAGCCTCACAAAGAACAAAACAGACCTGAAAAAAGACATCGAAACTGTCTTTGAAATCTATACCAGAGCCTGGGAATATAACTGGGGTAATGTGCCCATGACCAAGGCGGAATTTGACCATCTCGTGGCCGAGCTTTTGCCCTTGGCAGATCCGGACTTGATCTTCATCGCTGAAAAGGACGGGCATCCGGCCGGCTTCTCTCTGGCTCTGCCAAATTATAACGAAGTGCTGAAGGTGATGAAAGGCCATGTCAATCCTATCACTATGATCAAAGCCTTGATCGCCAAAAGCAAAATCCACAGCGCCCGGGTGATCACCATGGGCATCATCAAAGAATATCAGGGACGGGGTATAGATACTCTGCTTTATTACTATTCCTACAAAAATGGTTTGCCCAAAGGCATTTTCCGCGGAGAGTTTTCCTGGGTTTTGGAAAACAACACGATGATGATCCGTGTGGCCGAAATGCTGGACGCAATCCCTTACAAAACATACCGCCTCTATGACAAAAGCATCTAAAAGCTTACTCTCCGCCATCGATATCATCACTTTGATATTTTGCGGATGGATCCTTTTGTATATGAGCTTTGGCCTGGCTCTGGGCAGGACCCGAGATGCCCAGATGCATCTGCCCATCTTCCTCAGCATCACCTGCGGCATCGTGCTTTTAGCTTGGCTGCAGAGGAACTTGAATGCCCAAGAACATCCCAAACTCGATAAAGCCCTGAGCCTGATTCGCGCCTTATATCCCATCACGCTCTTTGGCTACTTTTTCACCTCCGGGTACAGCGTAAATCAGATCATCTTTCCCCGCTGGCTGGATCCTTTCTTTATGAATATAGATCAAAAGCTATTCGGCTACTTGCCATCGCTACAGTGGGGCAAAAACTTTGCCGGCTACTTCACCAGCGAACTCTTTCATTTTGCCTATTTTTGCTACTACCCCATGATTGTGGGTCTGCCGCTGTATCTGTATTTCAAAAAACCGGCAGCCTTCAAGGAGCTGATCTTCAACCTCAGCTTTGTCTTTTATCTCTGCTACTTTATCTACACTATCCTGCCGGTGATCGGTGGCCGCTTTCTGCCAGAGGCAATGGAGCTTACCAAGATCTACCGGGCCGGGCCTTTCACGCACATTATGGTCTTTATTTACCGCCATTCCCATCATCTGGGTGGGGCCTTTCCCTCTTCGCATGTGGCAATAGCCCTGGTGCTTACTGTGGGCGCTCTCAGACATGTGCCACGCCTGGGTTATGTCTTTGTGGTGATCTCGTTCTTTTTGGTCTTTT
Source organism: uncultured bacterium (assembly GCA_964293715.1). Lineage (GTDB taxonomy): Bacteria > Cloacimonadota > Cloacimonadia > Cloacimonadales > Cloacimonadaceae > UBA5456. Next base: position 7,850 of record CAXZAB010000012.1, read on the forward strand.
CTACTGTGTATTGTCATTATCACTGGTTTATCGATTCTGTTTTTGGTATTTTGGCCGGAGTAGGAGGCTACTATCTGGCAAATTACAGCCATCGCAAATTGCAAGGAGCTCTTTAGATGAAATATGGACTACTGATCCTTTGTGCTTTGTTCAGCTTTACCCTGGCTGCGCAAAGTCCGCTTCCCATAGATACTTACGACTACGGTGTGCCGGAGAATAACGTCTCTGCCATCGCGATCGGCATGGGAGGCATCAACCTGACCAATCCGGACGATCCCTTTGCCTCCTATGGCAATCCCGCTTTGCTGGCCAATAACGAATCCACTATGTTCTATCTGGCTTACCGTCTGGCCGATAATAAGAACCTCGATTTTTGGGAAGCAGCCAGCGTGAGTAACTTCCTGGGAGAAAAGCAATTCAAGTATTTCACCCTGGTCAGCAAACAGGCCGGTTTCTCTTATCAACCTTTGGCCTCCATCAATATCTCCAGCTTTGATGAGGAAACCAATAAAACTCTGTATTACGACTACAAGCTGGATAAACTGCAGATGAGCCTGGCTATGACAGACAAGAACTGGCCCTCACTCACCGCCGGGATCAATCTGAAATATATCAGCGGTCGCCTGGTCTATCTGGTGGAACGTCTGGAAGGTCATCAATTTGTGCGCGAACATTTTATCGACAATAAAGTCAAGGGTGCCTCTTCGGATATCGGGATTACTTTGAACAAAGGCGATGTTCGTTATGGTCTCACCCTCTATGATCTGCTGTCACGGCTCTGGTGGGAAGATTATGATGCCGTGAGCATCCAGCGCAGAATTGGCACCGCGGTTGAGTATGGCAATGGAGCGTCCAAGGTCAATTTTGGCCTTCAAAGCAAGATCTCCAGTAAACCCGCAACCACCTATCATGTGGGCTATACTTTTGCCCAGACCTGGGACAGCAAAGATTTTATCAGTGATGAAGATCTGCAGCAGGGCATGGACGTGCGTGTGGGCTTTTATAGTCACGATTTTTACGGCGCAGACAATATCAACCTCACCCTGGGCGGAGGTTATCATTATCAGATGTTCCGCTTTGATTTTTCCCTCAATACCAAGGGGCTCAAGATCGCCGATAGTGAGTTCCTCTTTGCCTTGGGAATGAGATTCTAAGCGATGTTTCAACTATCTTTTCTGAATGCCGGACTCCTGATCTTCGCTGCAGCCACAGTACTGCCCCTGATTATCTGGCTTTTGGCCAAGAAGAAGCCGCGCCAACTGCTCTTTTCCTCCCTGAAATTCATCAAACTCAGCCAGCAACAGGAGAAGAGCCGCACCCGCATCACCAATATCATCCTGCTCATCATCCGGATGCTGATCATCCTGCTGGTAGCTCTGGCAGTAGCCCGTCCCATGCTTGCTTCCTCCCGTTTTGCAAAATCGGACAAACACCCGCCCACAGCTTTGGCGATAGTCCTGGATACTTCCTACTCCATGGATTATGTGGAAGAGCGGCAAACGCGCATCGATAAAGCCGTCAAGGCTATTCAAAGCATCAATGCCAAGGCCACCGAGGCAGACCGCCTGATCCTGATTTCCAGAGATAAAGCCTTCAACGATCTGCATGCGCAGATCTATGCGGGCGCAATCCCTGAGGAGATTTTACGTAGCGTGAGCCTGAGCTGGCAGCCTCTGAGCTGGGAAGAGACCTTCGCTTTTGCAGAGGCCAAACTGGCCGAAAGTCAGATGTCAAACCGGGAAATCTATCTGCTCACAGATTTTGTAAATGAAGAAATTACGGTTAAAAGTCAATACCCCATTGCCGCCATTCCCATCTCGGAGCTTGAAACCAGGCAAAATCTCTCGGTCTCCGAGGCCAGACCTCTGCCGCAGATTGTGGGACGGGGCAAACAGCAGACCATAGAATTCCGGCTCACCAATCATGGTAATCAAAACCGGGATGAAATCCTGATCCAAGCCGTTCTGGACGAGATCAAAGTGGCAGAAAGGTTCGTGAGCATTGGCGCCCGCCAGAGCCTCAAAGAAGAGATCACTTTTGAGATTCGGGACGAAGGCTGGCAATCCGGCTACATCGAAGTGCTGGACGAGCCTCTGAATGCCGATAACCGTGCCTACTTTGCCTTTGAATACTTTCAGCATCCCCGCGTGGCAGTGGTGAGCACAGAGTCTTTGCCCCTGCACCTCAGCAGTATCCTGAAAGTTTATACCGGAGGCGGAAAGCCTGATCTCATCCACCCTTCAAACCTGAACCGGCAAATGCTGGATAACTATAAAGTCTTTATATTCTACGAATTTGGTGAGATGACCCCTCGCTTAAGAGATGTGATCTCAGAGCTGGATTCACGTGAAGTTGGCAGCCTCTTTTGCCTGAGCAAGAACCTGGCTCCGGATGCCAAAAGCTTTTTGAACCAGCGCTTTTCGCTGAAAATGGGCGAGCGCAAGCAGAATACCATCAACATAGACTTCATCTCACCGCACCATCATCCCAGTGCCTTGATTGCCGATAAAGAACTGCGTTTCACCCAGATCTCTTCCTATTGGCAGAGCTCTGCGCACAGCTCCAGCCTCATCTCAGCTTCGCAATATCCTTTGGCGGTGAGCACTCCGAAGTCTGCCCTGTGGCTCTGGGATATCAGTGCGTCCTCAGCCTTTTTTGCCGATCCTGCCTTTGCCGTTTTCGGCTATCGTCAGCTCAGCGCTTTGCAGAGCGCCAATGTCCCCATGGCAGAGCTGAAGGTGGGAGACAGCATCCGCGCCAGCGAATTGACTTTGCCTTCGCTGGATAATCTCAGCCTGGCGCACCCCTATTACATCACCCGGGAGCCGGGAATATACGTGGTGAATCCTTCCCAGGATAATGCGGCTAAAATCGCGGTAAATATCGAATACAACGACAGTGATCCCACGAAAGTGGAGCCCAAAACCAAGATCAAGATGTTTTCCGAAGATTTTAGCAAAGAAATCTTTATGTCACGCTTGGGCCGTGATCTGTGGAAATTGCTTTTAGTAATAGCTCTGGTTCTGATGATCCTCGAAATCATTATAGTCAAGAGCCAGGAGCATAAGTCTTTATACAGGAGCGATACATGATTCTGGAAAAACTAAATCTTCCCGATGACATCAAAGGCCTCAGCAATGAAGCTTTATATACCCTGGCCAATGAAGTGCGCGACCGTATTATCGACGTCGTGACCAAAAATGGCGGTCATATCGCGCCCAGTTTGGGTGCTGTGGATATTACCCTGGCCCTCTTAAACGTTTTCGACCCTCTCCTGGACCGCGTAACTTGGGATGTGGGACATCAAAGTTATGCTTGGAAAATTCTCACCGGCCGCAATGAACGCTTTGACACCCTGCGCCAACTGGGCGGCCTCAGCGGTTTTACAAATCGTGATGAAAGCCCGTATGACGCCTTCAGCACCGGCCATAGCAGTACCTCCATTTCCGCTGCTTTGGGCATTGCTGCTGCCCGGGATTTGAAACAAGAAGAAGGCCACTCCATCGCAGTGATCGGCGATGGCGCCCTCACCGGTGGTATGAGCTTTGAAGCGCTGAACCATGCCGGCCATCTGCAACCCGATAAATTTATCGTGATTTTGAACGACAACACTATGTCGATCTCCAAAAACGTGGGCGGCCTGCAGAAATATATGGCACATATGTATGCCTCCAAACACTATAACACGCTCAAACAGCAGATCTGGGATCTCAGCAGCAGCCTGCGTCCCAGCGTGCGCCGGCGTTTTATCTATGGTGCGCGCAAGCTGGAAGAATCCATGATGAACATCCTGGTACCGAATATCATCTTTGAGGATCTGGGCTTCAAGTATGTAGGTCCCCTCGATGGACACGATATCCCGCAGCTGATCTCCATTCTCAAACGGGTCAAAAACTATATGGTAGGCCCCGTGCTGATCCACGTGGTCACCCAAAAAGGCAAGGGCTATATCCCTGCCGAAAATGACTCTGCCAGCTTCCATGGCGTGGGACCTTTTACCTCAGACCAGGATAAAACCGTCTGCCAAGAAGGGCTCAGCTATAGTGAAGTATTTGGAGAAACTCTGTGCCAATTGGCGGAGCAGAATCCCAAGATTGTCGCCATCACAGCCGCTATGAGCGCCGGCACCGGACTTTCGGGATTTGAAGAGCGTTATCCCGAGCGTTTTTTTGATGTGGGCATTGCAGAACAGCATGCCGTCACCATGGCCGCAGGTATGGCAGCCAATGGAATAAAACCTTTTGTGGCAATTTACTCCACCTTTACGCAGCGCGCTGTGGATCAGATCATCCATGATGTGGCTATGCCCAAACTCCCCGTGGTTTTGTGTCTGGACCGCGCTGGCATCGTGGGCGAAGATGGCGCCACTCATCAGGGTGCTTTTGATCTGGCTTTTTTGAATTATATTCCCAATCTGGTGATCCTGGCACCTTCCTGCGCGGAAGAATTTCGCGCGATGCTGGCCTGGGCAGCCCTTTACCAGGAAGGCCCTGTGGCTATCCGCTATCCCAGAGGCATAGCCATCTGCCGTGGGATCACCCTGAATACGTTTGAACTTGGCAAAGCTGAAATCATCAATGCCGAAGCGGAGATCTCCCAGCCCACCATAGCTTTTATGGCAGTGGGTGATGCCCTGCAAACCGCTCAGGATACCGCTCTGCTTTTAGCCAAAGATGAGATCAGACCCTTGCTCGTAAATCTGCGCAGCATCAAACCCCTGGATGAAAAGACTATCATCGCGCTGTGCAAAGCCTGTAAATACGTCTTCACCTTTGAGAACGGTTCCGTTATTTCAGGTGTGGGTGCGCGCATAGCTCAGCTGGGTTGTGGACACAAAGCCCAGGTGATAAACTTCGGTTATCCCGATGAGTTTATTCCCCATGGCAAGACTGACCTGCTCAAAGCCCAGATCGGTTTTGAGCCCGAAAATCTGGCCCGGATGGTAAAGCAACGCTTGTGAATGACGTGATCTGTGCCCGCATCACTGCCCCCGGCACGGCTGCCATTGCAGTGATCCGCATCTCTGGCAAAGGCTCTATACCGCTGGTAGCCAGATACTTCCGCCCTGCAAGCAAGCTGCTGAAAGCCTCGCCTCATTCCGTGCTCTTTGGCACTTTTTACGATTCTGAAGGCACAGCTCTTGATGAAGTGCTTTTGACTGTATTTCATGCCCCTAAAAGCTACACCGGAGAAGATCTTATCGAGCTGAGCTGTCACGGCAATCCCGCTTTGGCAGACCGCATTCTCAATGTTCTGCTGGAGAAGGGCAGGCTGGCGAATCCCGGAGAATTTACCCTCAGAGCCTACCTGAATGGCAAGATGGATCTCAGCCAGGCCGAAGCGGTAAATGACCTCATTAATGCCGGTAGCTCCAAAGCGGAAACGGCAGCGCTGATGCAGATCAAAGGCTATCTGGGCAAACACTTGGCCGGGATCATGCAGGATATCCAAGATGCCCGCCTGCGCTGTGAACTGGCTATAGATTTTTCGGATCAGGACCTGCCTCAAATCGATTTGAAAGATCTCGAACAGCGTATTGCCAAGATCCTCAGCACGGCCCGCGCTCTGAAGGAAGAAGGTCAGAGCGGCATCAAACTCAGAGAAGGAATCAAAATCTGCCTGGCCGGTGCGCCAAATTCCGGCAAATCCTCGCTTTTCAATGCCTTTCTGAAGCAGAACCGCGCCATCGTGACTTCCATTCCAGGCACCACCAGAGACTACCTGGAAGAGTCCTTTTCGCTTGCCGGTTACCCCATCGTGCTCTATGATACTGCCGGCCTCAGAGAAAGTGAAGACGAGATCGAAAAAGAGGGCATCGCCAGATCCTATTCACTCATCCAAGCTGCCGATCTCATCCTCTATCTTTATGAAGGCGATTTTACCCGGCTTCCGGAAGACTGGCAGGCCTATAGAGACAAACTCATCCTCGTGGCCGCCAAGGCAGATATCTTTCCCGAAAGGCAGATCCCTTCAGGCCACATCGAGCTTTCCGTGCTCAGTCCCAACGGCCTCAAAGCTTTGTCAAATGCCATTCTGCAACATTTGAAATTACCCACTGTGATTTTGGAGCATCCCCTCATCACCAACGTCAGGCATTTGGCTGCCCTCTCCCGCAGCATCACCGCTCTGGAAAATGCCCAAGCTGCCCTGCAGCAGGAACATGGCTTCGAATTTATCGCCTTTGAGCTGATTTCTGCGCACTCTGCTCTGGAAGAAATCCTGGGTATTGTTCCCGGTGATGAGCTTTTAAGCAAAATCTTTGACCAATTCTGCATCGGCAAATAGTCAGTGGTAAAGCACCGCCCAACGCTATGCGTTGGCGTTGCTGGATTCGACACGTCCCGTGTCGAACAAGGCCGCAGGCCTTGAAAAACGCCGTCACCAGCCCGAAGATAAGTGGAAGCAGCCCTAAAAAAGTGAGCACGTCCCGTGCTCTGCAAACGAGCCGTTTGCAGTCCAGCACATCCCCCGCCCAAGCTCAGTAGTCTCGGTGTTCTCGGTGGTAAAAAAAGCGTCCGTGTCAATCCGCCTAATCCGCACAATCCTTGTGACTATTTACACTCTACCGCTTCCCAATCCTGCGATACAGCAGAAAAGAATACAAGATTGAATACAGCGGTAGCAGCAGCGCCACCCACATCAAGATCCGCTGTAAAACATTTTCCCGCATCGGAATAAATGCCTTAACACACAGCATCAGCCCGGAGATCACAAAGAGCCATCCGCCCAAGCGGTGCGTCTTTTGCCAGACCTCTTCGTTGGAAAGAGTCCAGGGCGTTTTGATCCCCACAAAGAAATTATTGGGCACCTTGGGCAGGATATTCCCCAGGATCACAAACATCATCCCGATCAGGACAAAGGTAAAACGGAAGCCTTCCGCCCCACCGCCCATCTTGGCCAGAAAAAGACTATAAATATGAAGCAAGGCAAAAAACAGCACCATCACAAAACTGACCCTGGGTATGATGTTGTCCATTCTTTCCTTATTCTTAACGTATCTGGGATCATAGTGCGGCATCAGATACAAGAGCAAAAAGATGCCCAAAGTCAGGGAAATTCCCAAGATCATTGAGCCCGTCAGGCCCATCCAGTTATCAATCTGGCCATTGATATTCCAATGGCTGGGAATCCTGGCATCAGCCGGCAATTGCACGAAAAACCAGGTCATTACGATCAAGTGTAGAATCACCACTACCAGTGACCATTTGTAAGTAAGTAATCTTTTCATTTTGTCTTTACCTCATTCTTTGCAGTTATTTCTTTGAACCAATTCATGACGTCCTCCAGAATCGTGGTATTCAAACTGTAATGGATAAATTGTTTCTCCTTGATGGAGCAGATCAGATCAGCCTCGCGCAAAATCTTCAAATGCCCGCTGAGCGCAGGCTTCGAGATTTCAAAATGCTCCGCGATCTTACCTGCCGTCATCACCCCGTGTTTCCCCAATAATCTGAGGATCTTACGCCGGTTTGGATCGGCAATGGCCTTAAAAAAAGCGTCTGACATTGGGTCTCCTTTGCTGCATAATAGCAGGCAGCAGTCTTATTAACTAATTACTTAATTAACCAATTGCCTAAATGCGTCAAGATAAATCTGGCTTTGACTTAAAATAACCTGGGATTCCTGCCTGCCAGGGCAGAGCAATTTGAAAGATTCTGCCCGTATATTCTCTAAGCTGATGGCTTGACGCAGCACGATGATCAGGCCGCCCAGGATGGGATGATTTTCATCTTGACAGATAAGCTGTATTTATTTTAACAGGCCGCATACGTTCACTATATATATATATATGATAGAACATAAGGCAGGTTTTAGCGTAAGAGGCTAAGCTGCTACAGATAAGCATATACAGGGCTTGCAGAGAGATATTTTGCCTGCCTGTCAGCTGTGGATGGTGGGTTTTATCTACGCCTGATCTTTAGGAAAAAAAACCAATAAGGAGATAACTATGGAAAAAGTTTATATCATCAGCATAGTGCTGGCGCTATTCGCATTAGGCGGATTATCAGCCCAGCAATACGAGCAACCTTGGATCCAGGATGGCGGTGGCTACTCAAGCGCTTACGATCCCGCTAATTCTGTTGACTATGAAATGGCGGACAACTTCAGCGGCTTGACCGATCCAATAACCAGTATGACTTTTTATGGTATGCCAGGGAAATTTGAAAACAACTGGCTGCCCAATCCTCCCGCGGCAATTGAACCTTTCTTCGTTAAATTCTATGAATATCAAACCGGGCTCTTACAAGATCCTGTTCCTACAATCATGGCCCCAATGACCGGCACTTACACCGCGAAGCTTTATGATTCTTATGGTGACGGCTGGGACAGCGGATCACTTGATGTGTATGTGAACGGAATCCTGGTTCTGGATGCGATTAGCTGTAGTGCAGAAGGTCCTGAGCCCTACACGTTCTCTGCCACTACCGGCGATGAAATTACCACTATTTTCAGCCCTGGTAATTGGCCGCATGAGAACTGGTACGAAATCCTCGATCCAGAGAATACTGTCATCGCTCAAGACGGAGACAATACCAATAACACAGCGCCCACGGGAATCCCGTTCACTCCTACTCCGCAAGCGCTTGAGCCCACCTGGGATACTCCATTCGCTTCATTTTCTGTCGATGCCACCACCAGCTATGTAACCGACTGGACTTGGGGCGGTTGGCAACTTTACAAATATGAGGTGATTCTGCCCCGGTCAGTTAATCTGACAAGTGGCTGGGTATCTGCCCAAGTGGATGCTGTCAATGGTTCAGGTCAGTGGATTTTGTGGGCTGAAGGCAGTGGCGGCGACTCGATCTGTCACCACCGTCTCAATTATCCTGCGAAGGATAGGAAAGGCCCAGAGGCTGCCTTTGCCAGAAAAGGCGATATGCGCGGTCTGGAAGGCACGGACATGGCTTTCGAACTCTACACGACTCCTGCCAACCTGATCGTAGTAGATGAAGACGGAAACGTCAGCGGTCCTGCCACAATAGTCACCGGTGGCGAAATTCCTGAAGGCCTGCAGGGCCCGGACACCGGCGCCCCTGCCATACTTTATACCATTACTTCCACCGGCCCCCAAGATGTGCAGGTGTTCAAGCCCACGCAGTTCACAGGCGATTGGTATTGCTGGCTCAGCATAGGTTCCACACTTTATGCCGGGGACAATCCCATTTCCGCTAATACACAGAGCATCACCTTCACAGGCATCGGTTTTGGGGTCCGGGAAGACGCGGTGCTGATGATCAACGACGACAACGATGTAACCCTCCCCGTTAATCTCTCAGGCTTCACTGCTGTACTTACAGCCGATCTGTATGTAAAGATCGCCTGGATCTCTGAAAGCGAAACCAACCATGCCGGATACAATGTCCTGCGTAGTGAGGTACGTGAAATATCCACAGCGATGACAGTCAATAATGGCATAATAGATCAGGGATCCGCCAATGGCACCCAGATGAACTACCTCTATACCGATACTGAGGTTGCTACCGATGCCACTTATTACTACTGGCTGGAAAGCGTGAGCCTGAATGGCGAAAGTGAATACTATGGTCCGCTGATGGTCACAGTCAATGCCGCCGGTGAAGAACCCGTCATTCCTGTGATTCCTGTGGAAACCAAGCTCTTCTCCGCTTTCCCGAATCCCTTCAATCCCTCTACAAATCTGCGTTATAGCATGAAAGAAGCGGGCGATGTGCGCATTGAAGTGTACAATGTGAAGGGTCAGATTCTGGAAACCTTTAATAATAGCCACAACCAGCCTGGTTATTACCAGATAAGCTGGGATGGCCGCGATGCTAATGGTAGCCTGGTAGGTACCGGCTTGTACTTCTGCCGCATGACCAGCGGCAAATACACTTCTACCAAGAAAATGATCTTGGCCAAATAAATAAGAAAAACCTAGAGTAGATAGCAAAGCCCGGAGTGATGAACTCTGGGCTTTGTCATTAGTTTGAAGGATAGCTCACAATTATATCCTTTGTGCGATCCTATACCAGCTATTAATATATCTACCTAGCTCCAGCCATCCTTGAAAGACTCCAGGCAGCGGTTTTAACCGCGGAACCACAAGCGCCTATCTGCCCAAGACTCCTTCCCTGGCTGTTTACCGAACCTTACGCCTTTGTGTAGTTAAATAACTGTCCTG
>CAXZAB010000013.1:0-17986 GCA_964293715.1 uncultured bacterium
ATCAAGCCCGGTTCCCCTTGGTCAAGGCAGCCTTGTTTGACGTGAGACGCATCAAATCCAGTATTTTCTTACAAGCTCTAAGCCAGCGTTACGAATTTCACTTGACGTAAATCTACTTATAAAACGAGCTGAATCATTCAAGGAGAAAAGACAAATGTGTGGAATTGCCGGAATATACAGTTTGGACCCAGCCCAAAAGATAGATCTGCCGCTGCTCTATGAGATGACGCAGCGGGTGCATCATCGTGGTCCCGATGATGAGGGATATTTAGCAATTGAGACCAAGAACCAGCAGGTACGGGCCTTTTATGGAGAGCACAGCAGCGCTGCTGTGAAAGCGAAGTTCAAGCCTTTTGATCCCGGCTGTCCTGCCCAATTGGGCTTTGGTTTCAAAAGATTGCCCACTTTGGAGCTTACCGAATCTGGACATCAACCTATGTATGATGCGGCTCTGGGTTTGGCGATCATTTTTAACGGAGAGATTTACAATCATCAGGAACTGAGGGCAGAGCTGGAAAAAGAGAATTACAGCTTTGTGACTGGCAGCGATACCGAAGTGATCCTCAAAGCTTACCACGCCTGGGGCAGAGAGTGTGTAAAGCGCATGATCGGAATGTGGGGTTTCAGCATTTGGGATCAAAAAGAGCAGACTCTGTTTATCAGCCGCGACCGCTTTGGCGTCAAACCCCTGTATTATGCCCTGGACAAGGGCTATCTGTATTGGGGTTCGGAAATCAAGCAAATCCTGACCGCTCCCATCGATAAGACTCAAAACAAGGCTATGATCTGGCGCAGTATGAAAGTAAATGCGATGATGGTCTATGATGATGAGACCTATTGGCAGAAGATTCATGCGCTGAAGCCCGGTCACAATATGATTGTGAAGGGTGGCAAAGCGGAGTTAGAGCAGTATTATCAATTGGATATTGACTCTTTTGAACGCAGCACCCTCTCTTTTGAGGAAGCTAAAGACCAATATCGCCAGCTATTTTTGGACAGTCTGAAACTGCAGTTGCACAGTGATGTAGAGGTGGCAGCCTCACTTTCCGGAGGGATGGATTCCAGCGCGATAGTTTGCTCGGCGGCTACGCTTTTGAGCTATCCGCTCAAGACTTTTTCCATTTACTATCAGGAAGATCCGGCTCTGGATGAACGCAGTTATATTGAGATTGTCGCAGCCAAAAATGACATCGAGACCAATTATTATGCCCCACAGGCGCAGGATGCGCTGAACTGGTGGGAGCATGCCACTTATCTGAATGATCTGCCTCTGGGCTCCGGTTTTGTGAGCCAATATGCTTTGATGAAAACTGCGCATGAGGCGGGAATCCGGGTACTGCTTTCGGGGCAGGGTTCGGACGAAATATCCGGGGGCTATCATCATGCCACCTATCGCTATTATGCAGATTTGATCAGGGGCCTCAAGCTGGGCAAATTTGCCGGAGAAATTAAGCATTTCCTGGGCGCCAATCCTCTGAAAAATATGGGTAATCTGGGTAAAATCGCTATGTCTGTAGCTTTGCCAGAATCTGCTTTGTATGCCCTGGAAGCCAAGCATTATCGCTTTGATCCTTTCACCAAAGAATTCACAAAAGAAGCTAAGGCTATGGTGGAAGGAAAATTCATGCGCGAAATCAGCAATTTGCCGGTCTCCAGAACGAGCAGTTTCTTGTATAATATGATGAACAGCACCTCGCTTGCGACCCTGCTGCACACTGAAGACCGTATGAGTATGGGGCACAGTGTGGAAAGCCGCGTGCCGTTTTTGGACCACCGTTTGGTGGAGCTGGTCTTTAGTCTGCCGGCCTCTTACAAAATCCAGCCGCCCTATCGCAAATTAATCCACCGTAAAGCTTTGCAGGACTTTGTGCCTCAGGAAATAGCTGAGCGCAAGGATAAAAGCATCTTTGGCAGTCCTTTTTACAGCAGATGGATGCGGCATGAACTCAAGGACTTCATGCAGGATGTCCTCTTTAGCAGAGAGTTTCGCGGCCGTGGGATCTGGGATTTGCCCAAAATCAACCAGCACTGGCAGGGCTTTTTGGCAGGGAAAAACCGCGATGCCGAAATGCTGTACAACGTAATCTCCCTGGAGCTTTGGCACAGGGTCTTTCCCTGAAGGAGAAAAAATGAAAACTGGGTGGAAATTACTCGCTACCATCATCCTACTTTCCCTCTGCTCTTGCAAGCTGATTTTTAAACAGCCGGAAATCGTTAAGATTCAAGATCTGAGTATCACTGAAATACAGATTGATAATAGCAAAATGCAGCTTTCCATCATTGTGAAAAACCCCAATGGCTACCAGATCCGGCTCAAAGAGCTGGATGTGCAAATGCTGGACCCAAACCGGGTGCAAGTGGGGGAGGCCAGGCTTAAAAAAGAGATCAATCTCCCGGCCAAAAAGAGTGTGCAATTGGATTTCCTGGTCAATATCCAGACGCGCCCTATGATCCATATGGTGAGCAGTATCAACAAAGACTTGCAGTTCTTCATCTCACTAAAGGGGAAGGGCAAGGCGAAAATGATTAGCAAGAGTTTTGAACTTGAAGAGCCGTACAGCATCTCAATTAAGGATTATCTGCCGGAGCTTTTGCCTAATCTGGGTAATATGAAGACCGGCGCATCGGGGGATCAACCGCTGTTTAAGCTCGTGCGCACCTACGTGGGAAATTTCGGATTTAGCAAGACCGGATTGATGGCGGATTTTATTCTGATCAATCCTTACGGCATCAGCTTCCAGGTCAAAAGTTTCCCCTCCGAAATCTTCATTGGCGGTAAGGCCGTGGGTACAGGAAACCTCAAAGAAGAGCTTGTCTTTGATGAAAACGTGTTTTACCGGGATGGCAGTATGGTGTTTCAGCTCTCGAATCTGAAATCCGCCCTCAGTGCCGCCAAAGGAGCCTTCAAAGGCAATATAGATTACGAGGTGCGAGGCAAGATTCTGGTGCAGGCCATGGGCATCGATCTTGAGATTCCTTATGCCTATTTTGGCGTGATTCCCTTTAGTATTTGGGAGCTCTTGATAAAGTGAAAATAAAAAACTTGACGGAAATGGCCGCTGCAAAAACAATGATATGCTTAGAAAAGTATTTAAGATATAAAGTAAAGGAGTAATAATGGTCAAGCTGAGACTAAGAAGGATGGGAGCGGGTGGTCAACCGTTTTACCGTATTGTAGCCGTGGATTCCCGCGTGAAACAAGTAGGTAAATACCTCGAATGCGTAGGTTGGTACGATCCTAAGACCGAACCATCTAAAATAAACATTGAAACAGAACGGGCGATTCATTGGCTCTCTGTGGGCGCACAGCCTACTGAGACAGTGCGCTCTCTTTTGCGCAAAGCCGGTGTTTTGCAAATCTGGCACGAACGCAAACTCGCAGAAGCGAAATAAACAAATTAACTGAGGTGGAGCATGAAAGATCTAATTGAATTTATGGTTAAAGCTCTTGTTGACGATCCCAGTGAAGTTTCTATCACCGAGATTGAAGGAGATAAGATTACGCTGTACGAATTGCGTGTAGCGAAAACTGACATTGGTAAAGTAATTGGAAAACGGGGACGCACCGCCGGTGCTATCCGCACTATCATCAACGCCGTATCGACCAAACAAGGAAAGCGCGCAGAGCTGGAAATAATCGAGTAGATGGCTACCCCTCACCTTATCGGAATAGGCAGGTTGGGTGGTGTAAACAGCGAAGGTTGGCATCATGTGATGATAAAGCCGGAATACAAAGACGGTTTTGATCACAGGTCTGATCTGTATTTGATCTTTGAAGAAAATAGAGTGTTTTACGTAACTATCAGTGATAGGAAACAGAGTGAAAAGAAAACTTGGGTGAGATTTGCCGAAGACGGCATCGCCGAAGAACGTAAGCTGCACCGGGAAGTATATCTGGCTATTGAAGACGAAGAGATTCAGGAAGATGAGGAAACCCTCATCGGCCTGGACGTTGCCTACCAAGGCAGCCTATTGGGCTGTGTGGTGGACACGTTTTTCAATGGTGCGCAGGATGTATTGGTGATCGCCACCGAGTGGGATATCGAGATTTTGGTGCCCCTGGTGGATCATTATATGCCTGTGCCTCCCGCTGAAACACAAGGGGTGGTCTTTCTGGAAAATATGGAAGGTCTGCTTTTGGCCAGCGGGTTCAGACTACAGATGGGTCAGCTTATCTACACAGAAGATGAAGATTGACGTTCTTAGCCTTTTTCCAGGGGCTTTTACCAGCTTTCTGGAAACCAGCATCGTGGCCCGTGCCATCGCCAAAGGAGCGCTCACTGTAAATCTGGATGATATTCGCCGTTATAGTGCGGATAAACATCAGAAAGTGGACGATTATCCTTACGGCGGTTTTGCCGGGATGGTGGCCACGCCACAGCCCTTATGGGACGCGATCCAATCTTGCTTGGCTGCAGGTCCTGCATCAGTGATATATTTTAGTCCTCAGGGACGAAGACTCAGCCAAAAGATCTTATGTGATTACGCCGGGGAGCAGCGCATTATTCTGCTCTGCGGGCATTACAAAGAGATCGATCAGCGCATTCGCCGCCTTATGGTGAGTGATGAAATCTCCCTGGGAGATTTTGTGCTCAGTGGCGGTGAGCTGGCAGCACAGGTATTTATCGATGGTGTCGCCCGTCTCCAAGATGGGGTTTTAAGCGATATCTCAAGTGCCCAAAGTGATTCTTTCTACCATGGGAAGCTGGGTTTCCCTTGTTATACCAGGCCCGAGACTTTTATTGAACAGCAAGTGCCTGATATACTTCTTAGCGGAAACCACGCCAAAATTGAGGATTGGGCAAAAACGCAATCCGAGATTCTCACCCGAACCCGTAGACCAGATTTATTGTAAGCAATACTGATAAAATCCCCAAAAGGGGAATTGACAACCAATCAGGAAAGCTGAGGTCCAAATTGCAATTGATGTATAGTGCGGAACTTTAGCGAGTGGACTCTTTTTTCCCAGGAGTCTTTTTCACCGCAACAAACAAGTTCAGGAGCGCAGCGTAAAGCCGTCTTTATGCGCAGAAGGCGGCGAGTAATGAGCTGTACTTTAGCGCCACGCCATGCATCCCCGGGCTTCATCTTCTCCGAGTATATATATGGGAGGAACCCAAATGGATATTCTGCAACAAGTTGGCAGAGACCAAATCAGAACCGATTTTCCCGAGTACCGCGTAGGCGATACTGTGAAAGTCCACTATAAAATTAAAGAAGGTAGCAAAGAACGTATCCAGATTTTCCAAGGCATCGTGATCCAAAAACGCGGTGCTGGCATTTCTAAATCCTTCACTGTTCGCAAAATTTCAGGCGGAGTGGGTGTCGAGAGGATTTTTCCTCAAAGCTCACCCAACATCGATAAACTTGAGATCGTGCGCCACGGCCAGGTCCGCAGAGCGAAGCTCTTCTATCTGCGTCAGGCTAAAGGCAAGGCAGGAAGAATCAAAGAACGCCGGAGATTTACTGCTCAGTTACCATAAACACACAAGCTTAGCCCCTTGGACTTTGATGCATCAAGGGGCTTTGTCTTTTATAGGGGAAATAATATGATTAGAATCTTGTATTACCAGAACCCGGACGTCTGTCTGGAAATCGAAATTGAAGAAGAAACCATCAACGGCATCACCTTTTGTGAGAAGCCGCTAAATAACCTGGTGGAAAATGCCTTTGAAGAAGAGGTGATCCGCCAGCTGGATGAATACTTTGCCGGAAAGAGCCGGGAGTTTGATCTGCCGATCTTTGCCACTGGCACGCCTTTTCAGCTCTTGGTCTGGGAACAGCTCCTGAAAATTCCCTATGGAGAAACCCTGTCCTACGCTGATATCGCCAGATTGATCGATAAACCCCGTGCTTCCAGAGCAGTGGGCAATGCCTTGGGTGCAAACCCTATCTCCATCATCATCCCCTGTCACCGTGTCATAGCATCAGATGGAACTATGGGCGGCTTTGGCGGAGGAGTTCCCGTAAAACACTATCTTTTGGCTCTGGAAAAGAGCCATAAAGAGGATTCATGATCCTGGGGCTGGGTACAGACATCATCGCGGTGCAGCGGATAGAGCGTGTGATCAAAAGCAATCCCCGCTTCCTCGAAAAAGTCTTTAGCCCCAATGAACAGCTGTACTCCAGCAGTAAAGCCAATCCAGCCCAAAGCTATGCCGCGCGGTTTGCCGCCAAAGAAGCCTTTATGAAGGCTCTGGGTACCGGCTGGGATGAAGGTATCTCCTGGAAGGAGATCGAAGTGGTAAACGATGCCAAAGGCAAGCCTTGTCTGATTTTGTCTGGCGCCACCGAAACTCTTGCCAAAAGTAGAGGATTAGATCTGATTCACCTCTCTATGAGCCATGAAAAGGATTACGCGATCGCCACGGTGATTCTGGAAAAACAAGCCTGACTCTGCCGGTCAGTTTGAATTGAAGCGGAATTTGACCTAAATCACATAAATCATGATCAGATAAGCCTGGTCTTGCCCTGATCTGAACGCTGGTATAGCGATAATATCTTGACAAATCGGCTGGATCTTTATTACACGTCACAATTGAGGTAGTATATGAAAGATGCGATAGTATTTCTGGGAATCCAAGGCAGCGGCAAAGGAACTCAAGCTGAACTTTTGGCGCAGCACACCGGATTTTTACATGTGAATATAGGAGACCTTTTGCGGGAGCAGGTCAGCCTGGGCACCGAGATAGGTGAACAGGTGAATAGCATCATCCGAAAGGGTGAATTGGCCCCCGACGATGTCGTCTTTGAATTAATCGACAGGCGTATTGCAGATTGTTGCAATGGAGTGATCTTCGACGGTTTTCCCCGTACTTTGGTGCAAGCGGATTTTTTGCTGCATCATTACCATGTGATCCGGGTTTACTATCTGGACTTGAAGAAAGTTGATGCTATCAAACGCATACAGGGCCGTAAGGTGTGCAGCCAATGCGGGACGAATTATCACATCACAAATCATCCTCCCAAAAAATCAGGTATCTGCGATGCTTGTGGCGGAAAGCTTTTCACCCGGGGCGACGATGCGCCCAGTGCCATCCGAAAACGGGTGGCGGCTTTTTATGAAGAGACCTACGTGTTAAAACAGTTTTTCGAGCAAAAGGGTGAACTCAAAACCCTGCCTGCGTTAAAATCGATAGAGGAAGTTCAAAACATGATTATAGAGGATATCGAACTGGGCTGAGCAATGCCAGACCGCAAACCAAACAGATTTCTGACATATATAGAACTCATCGCTTATCTCTTGGCGTTATGGAGTTTTGCGGTCATATTCCTGGAAAGCATTCTCACTACTTTCACAAATTATCAAAGCCTGGAGCTTTATACCGCCATCGCGAATCTGCTGCTCTTGGTTCTCACCATCATAGGCCGGGGCATTTCTGCCGAATCTGCCAGCAAGCGCAATCTGATCTTTTTGGATTTGGCGCTCCTCGTTATGGGGGGCCTGCTGATGTTTTATCAGCCCAAATTCGTCATCTTTTTCCTGCTTATCCGCCAGACCTATTTCATCCTGCAATACCTCATCTTCCGTTCTTTTGACGGGAAATTGTATAAGATACTTACCAGCAACCCGCCGGTATCTTTGATGATGAGTTTTGCTGGGGTGATTTTGATCGGAACAGTGCTCTTGATGCTGCCTTCAGCCTCAGTGCGGGGCAGGGTTACGCCTTTCACAGATGCGCTGTTTACCGCTACTTCCGCCACTTGTGTGACGGGCCTCATCGTGCAGGATACCGGAGATTATTTCAGCCTTTTTGGGCAATTGGTGATCTTGATTTTGATCCAGATCGGGGGTCTGGGAATCATGACGATTTCCACGGCCTTTGCGCTGATTATGGGCAAGCGGCTCACCCTGAAGCTGGAAAACCTGATGCATTCTGTGGTGGGCGAAAGCGAGCAGCTGAACGTCTTTCAACTGCTCAAGAACATCGTGATTGTGACCATTTTGATCGAAGGGATAGGAGCGATTTTGCTCTTCCCGGTGTTTTCACGCGATATGTCTTCCTCACTGGCGATGTACCACTCTATCTTCCACTCCATTTCTGCCTTTTGTAATGCCGGATTTTCGCTGTTTTCGGATTCTCTGGTTTCCTTTGTGGATAACCCTTTGCTGAACTTTACGATTACTACCCTGATCATTTTGGGTGGGATCGGCTTTGCCGTCCTGATCGATCTTTACCGCTATGTGATGCACGTGGACAAAGTTCGCAAACTGAATCTGCATAGCAAGATCGTGCTCACGGTGTCTGCCGCACTTTTGGTGATCGGCTTTGTAAGCATTTATATCGGAGAATACAGCTCGGTGATGGAAGGCTTCAGCATCAACCGCAGAATCCTGAGCTCCTGGTTCCAGTCTGTCTCCGCGCGTACTGCAGGCTTTAATACGGTGGATATGAGCGGCTTGGCACCTTCCTCGCTGTTGATCCTGATGGTCCTGATGTTTATTGGCGCTTCGCCCGGCTCCACAGGTGGCGGAATCAAGACTACCACTTTTGCGGTCTTGGGTTTATCGGTAATCTCTATGCTGAAGGGCCGCAGAGAATTGAGCCTGTTCAACCGCCGCATTTCTCTTTCCAATTTTCGCGAGGCCACCAGCCTCATCACACTGGCTGCCGGGATCGTCTTTTTCATCGTCTTTCTTCTCTTTCTTTTTGAAAAGCAGGCTTTTGAGAAGCTCCTGTTTGAAGCTATCTCAGCCTTCGGCACGGTAGGACTTTCCACGGGTATCACCAGCGAGCTTACCCGGATCGGCAAAATGCTGATCACCATCTTGATGTATATCGGGCGCATTGGCCCGCTCACCTTGATTTACGCGCTTTCCATGCGTAAAGGACAAGCTAAACTAAACTACGCGGAAGAAAAGATAGCCATAGGCTAAGGGAGTAGATAATGGCCAGATATGCTGTAATCGGACTGGGCAGATTTGGAATGACTGTCGCAAACATTCTCGCCGAAAGTGGGATGGAAGTGATCGCGATCGACAGAAAACAGGACCTGGTGGATGATGTTTCAAGCAGGGTGACTGCGGCCTATTGTATGGATTCCACAGAGGAGCCGGCTTTGCGCTCGCTCAATCTCAATGAAGCGGATGCCGTGATCGTAGGGATCGGCAGCAACATCCAGGAAAGCATTCTCACTGCGGCTATTTTGCGCAAGATCGGCGTGGGAATTATCTATGCCAAGGTGGATAACAGCCTGCATGCCAGGATTCTGGAGCTGATCGGAGTACAGAACGTCCTGCTCCCGGAAGAGATCGTGGGCACTCAATTGGCCAAGACCCTGATCTCCAAGAATGTACTGGAATACATCAGCCTCTCCAGCGGGCACGTGGTGATGGAGATGGTGGCCCCCCGCGATTTTGTGGGTAAGGATCTGCAGGAGCTTGCTTTGCCGTCTATCCGCGGAGTCAATATCATCGCCATCAAATATAATTCCTTGTCTGTGACCGAGGATGGCCGTAATGTGGTGAACAAGATCACAAACGACATGCCCGGTGCCAACGATACCATCAATGAAGGCGATGTGCTCATCATGATGGGACCCAAAGGCAATG
Source organism: uncultured bacterium (assembly GCA_964293715.1). Lineage (GTDB taxonomy): Bacteria > Cloacimonadota > Cloacimonadia > Cloacimonadales > Cloacimonadaceae > UBA5456. Next base: position 9,554 of record CAXZAB010000013.1, read on the forward strand.
TGGATAAACTGATCTATGATACCATGAACAAGAAGGACTAACGATGAAACAATCTATTAAAAAACGCTATCACCTCATGCTTATTATCCTCTTTGCCCTCATTGTGGCGCAATTCCTTGTGGTGTTTATCACCATTGGGAAAGCGGATAATCTCTATCTTTTGGCCAGCGACATTCAATCGATCATGATCGTATTTCTTTTTGCGATCTTTGTATATATGGTCATCATCTTCAACTACTTGCCCTACCGGCTCTCACGGGCTGTGAAAAGTGTGCAAGACCTCGTGGATGAGATCTCAAACGGGAATTATCAGATTGATATAGACAGCTCACGCTTCGAGCACGATCGCGATTTCCAGGAGCTGATCTTCTCTTTGAAAAAGATGTTGGATATCATCATGCGTTTTGACGCTGTGAAGGCCGACAAGATCTATGAACATCATCAACGCATCAATCAATTAATGAACCTCTTATCAAAGCTCGTGCTCGTCGTTACCGTAGGTGGCGATATCATTTACATCAATGAAGTCTTCAGAAAACGCTTCCCCGGTATCACCGATAACAGCAACCTCAATGAAGTGATTCAGAAGGATGACTATTATGCCCGCATCTTTGAGGTGATCACGGAATCCCTGCGTTTTGGCAACAATATTTATGATGAAAAAGTGGAGATTGAGGGCTCCCCTCAAATGGCTCTGATCAAGGGCTCTATCATCCGAAACCGCAAAGGCATAGCCTCAGGCGGCGTTTACACGGTGGAACTTATCGGTGAGCAGACAGAGAATTAAAATCGTCTTTGAGGGCGAAGAGCCGGTTCGTCTGGATAAGCATCTGGCAGATCTGCGCTTGCAGGAGCTGCATTCGCGCAGCTATATCGAAAGCCTGATTGCCAAAAATGGCATTCTGGTGAATAATATCCCGGTGAAGAAGAGCTTTTTGCTCTCCCGGGGTGATGAAATTGACCTGAAACTGCCCGAACCGCCGGATTATCAGATGAAGGCGCAAGATATCCCCCTGGACGTAGTTTATGAAGATGATGATCTGGCTGTGATCAATAAACCTGCAGGCCTGATCGTGCATCCTGGACACGGCAATCCTGATGGAACCTTGGTGAATGCCATTTTGTACCGCTTTGCCGGCAAGCTATCTTCAGGACGGGATACCAATCGTCCCGGCATAGTGCACCGCCTGGACAGAGGTACTTCCGGGCTCATCATCATTGCCAAGACCGATGCCGCACAGGTGGCGATGAATCATATCTTTGCCCGCCGTGAGATCAAAAAGACCTATCTTGCGATCACCAGCGGGATTCCGGAGCCCGCGGAGGACAGCATTGAGGGCTATATTGCCCGCTCATTGCGCAATCCCCGCCAAATGATTATGACCGGTGAAAAGGGCAAATGGGCTATGCTGCATTACAAAACGATTCAATACTATCACTATTTTAGCTTGGTAAAAGTGCAGCTGGAAACCGGGCGTATGCATCAGATCCGGGTGCAATTTGCGCAACGTAATATGCCTATTTTGGGCGATCTGCTTTACAATACCCGCCGCTATGTGCATTCACTGGTGCCGCAAAATATGAAACACAAGACCACCCAATTGCTTACTACACACTTGCTGCGTCAGGCTTTACATGCCTGGAGATTGGAGTTCATCCATCCCATCAGCGGCAAAGAGATGGACATCTGTGCAGATCCGCCCCAGGATTTCCTTTATGCTCTGAATTGGCTGGACAAGTATTTTGCTGTTGACACGGACAGCACTTCCTTAAATGTGATATTAGAGAAAAATAAAACGTGGTAGAAATGAAAGAACAAAAAATAGAATCGATCTTTAGCACCATCGAAGAAGCAATCTCGGCCATTGCTCAAGGCCAGATGATTATCGTGGTGGATGACGAAAACCGTGAAAATGAGGGAGACCTGCTGATGGCAGCGGATCTGATCACTCCTGAGCACGTGAACTTTATGATAACCCAGGGTAAGGGCCTGCTTTGTGTGCCCCTTGCCGAAGAATATGCCCAGAGGCTTCAGATTCCGCTCATGACTCAAAAAAGCAATGAACGTCATGGCACGAAATTCACCATTTCGGTGGATGTCTTCAAAGGCACCACTACCGGTATCTCAGCTTCAGAACGCGCCAAAACCGTGAAGGCTCTGGCGAATCCCCAGAGCAAAGCCTCGGACTTTATGCGTCCGGGACACGTCTTTCCGCTGATTGCAGAAAAAGGCGGCGTACTCAAGCGCGCAGGACACACCGAAGCTGCCATAGATCTGATCAAAATGGCAGGTTTAAATCCCGCCGGCGCCATCTGTGAAATCATCAGAGAAGATGGCGAAATGGCACGCCTGGATGATCTGATTCCCTTTGCCCAAAAGCATAATCTCAAGATTATCACTATCGAAGAACTGATACATTATCGGCGTAAGAAAGAAAAGCTCGTGCGCCAGATCAGCAAGGCACATTTGCCTACAGAATATGGACTTTTTGAAATTATCACCTATATCAGTGAGATTTCAAAAGAGCATCATCTCGCGCTCACAATGGGTGATATCACTACTCCGGAGCCTGTTTTGGTAAGGGTTCATTCCGAATGCCTTACCGGCGATGCTCTGCACTCTTTGCGCTGCGATTGCGGTCAACAGCTGGAACGCAGCTTTGAGAAGATTGCCGAGTTGGGCCGTGGTGTAATTCTTTACATGCGCCAGGAAGGCCGGGGCATAGGTCTTTTAAACAAGATCAAGGCTTATCATCTGCAGGATAATGGCGCCGATACGGTGCAGGCAAATCTGCAGCTGGGCTTTGAGGAAGATCTCAGGGATTACGGAATAGGGGCTCAGATCCTCATAGATCTGGGATTGAAATCCATCAAATTGCTCACCAATAACCCCAAAAAGATCGTGGGGCTCAGCGGTTACGGCCTCACCATCGTGAGCCGCGAGCCCATAGAAATCACACCCCGCAAGGAAAACAAGTTTTATCTGAAAACCAAAAAGGAAAAGATGGGACACATTCTGAATGAAGTATAGACACTTACTGTTGATCTTACTCTTGCTGTTTAGCTGCAGCATGGGGGCCCAGGACATCAAAATTCCTGCCGCGCAGGGCTTTGTGAATGACTTTGCCAAGCTTATATCGGACGAAAATGAAGCCAGAATCAATGACTGGGCCATCGAACTCAGAGAAAAAACCGACGTGGACTACGTGATCGCGACTTTTCCCAAGATCGGTGATGAGGATCAAATAAGTTTTGGAGTGCGTTTATACAAACAGTGGGGCATAGGCACAAAGCGGGATGAGGGCGTCTTGGTCTTCATCGCTCTGGCAGAACGTAAATTGCGTATAGAAGTGGGTTATGGCGCCGAAGGATACATCACAGACGCCTATGCCCATCAAGTTTATCAAGAAATGGCCAGCTATCTGAAACCGGGCCAGGAAGACTGGGACAACGCTTTCATGCAAGGCAGCCTGATGCTGCTTTCAGCGATAGCCCGGGAAAAGGGAGTCACGCTCACCGGTATGTCCGAATACTCTCAAGGCCGGGGCTCCGGCAACCAAAATTCTTCACCGTATGGCGGATTGATTCTTTTGGGGATCTTCATCTTTTTGATGATTGTAACCAAGGGGAAGATCTTGAACGTCCTTTTATGGATGCTGATCTTTAACCGTGGTGGCGGAGGTGGCGGCTCTTGGGGCGGTGGCTCGCAAGGTGGCGGAGGCGTTGGCGGGGGGTCTTCGGGCGGGTTTGGTGGCTTTGGGGGGTTTGGGGGGGGCCGGTCAGGTGGCGGCGGAGCAGGAGGAGGTTTCTGATGCTCTTTTTACAATCATTACTCTTTATCGTATGGAACATAGTCTTAGGACTACTCGTTATTTATCTCGTGAAGTGGTTGCTTTTCAATCCCAAGCCCCGCTTCATCTTTGGCAAGAAAGTCTGGCTCACTCCGGGACTCATCGTGAGCAAACGGGAATGGCTGTTTAACAAAGCCAGATTCCTTTTGCATGATTATCTCAGACAGGCAGAAAACTCTCAGGACAGAGATGGATATCTGGCCAAATGGGAGGATCAAGCCCACGAGTTCCTGTGGGAAAAGACAGATTTTGTGGATTCCTGGCGTTTTGTGCCGGCCAAACTCAAAAACGGAATCAGAAGGAAGGTTGTGGAAGGCCTTGTCGGTATAGTTTCCAAGCTTTTGCGCAAGACTGTTCCCCGCCTGGTGGAACAACTCCGGGTAGAGCATCGTCTCGATGATTATGATTTCCAGTTCTCCATTGATTTCTTCCGGAAATACTACAATAAGTATGTGCATAAGTACCTGGTCTATTTTTTCATCGCGGTCAATTTCATCATCGGCGTGGCGAATATGATCTTGTTCCTGATTATCGGAGCCTTTTAGCTTTGATAGGGGGAGGGGAGACCAGTAATGGGAATCTCCCCTACCCCTATCATCTGCCTCTTCTCTATATGCTTGAATATCATAACAATATAAATAAAAACAGAGTTTTTTCCCAAGCCAAAATCACAAAGGACTTGACACAGTATGCCTTCTTTTCTTTTTATCAATTTATTAGCAAAAAAGAGAAAGGCAGAAATGAGAAGATACAGTCTGATACCTGGGTTCATGTTCCCCATTTATCACCGTTTGATACACAAGATCATGCTCCCAATTTACCAGGGCTTGAGCTGTGGGTTCATATTCCCTATTTTTGAAAGTTTTATACCGATGCACAAGTTCCCCTCCGTGTGGGCACTTGCTCCGATATTTTATCACCCGATAAGCCTAAAGAGGAAGGCATGAAGCGAGATATTTCGCCAGAGCGCAGATATAGGGTGAATGGCAACGAAGCCCTGAACCTGATCTTAAGATATATCCGTACGAAGATTACGGAACAGATCATGGCTGTGATCACCATTATCGTGTATTTATTGCTGTTCCAAACCATCATCTTGGGCATTCCTGTCTTTGATGCAGCCATCCTTGCCTTTGGCATGGTTTTGGTAATCCTGGGTTTGTCGTTCTTTATGGAAGGTCTTTTGATTGGGATAATGCCCATGAGTGAGGAGATCGGTATCAAGCTCCCCCAAAAAGCGGGGCTGGCCACCATTCTCATTATTGGCTTTATTCTGGGAGTGGGCGCCACCTTTGCCGAACCGGCGATCGGTGTGCTCAAAGCAGCCGGGCGCAGCGTTTTAGCCTGGGAGGCACCATTGCTGTTCCTGTTTTTGAATAAGTATTCCTCCTATTTGGTAAACGCAGTGGGCTTTGGGGTGGGTATGGCCTTGATCCTGAGTATGTTGCGCTTCATGAAGGGCTGGTCACTCAAGCCTTATGTCTATATCCTGGTGAGCCTGCTTTTAGGACTTTCTTTTTACAGCTATCTGGATCCCAATCTCCGGCATGTCTTAGGTCTGGCCTGGGATTGCGGAGGTGTAACCACAGGTCCGGTCACAGTTCCTCTGGTTCTGGCCCTGGGCATTGGCATCAGCCATGTGGCCAATAAGGGTGGGAGCAATACGGAAGGTGGATTTGGGGTGGTTACTTTAGCCTCGTTGGTACCTGTTATCAGCGTGATTTTGCTGGGCATCTTTTTCTCTTTTAGCGTGCCCAACCCCATGGCGGAGACGGAGTTTTTTGATCCTGCCAATACCAAAACCCAGTTTCTTTTTGAAAGCCCGGACGAGATGAAAGACTATGCCATCAGCAATGCCAGCTATGCAGCTCAGCTTAAGCTTTTTGATACCAATGAAGAATCCTTGATGGCTTATGTGGGTGATCTGGGAAAAGATGAGTCCCGGATCAGGGAAGTATTCGGAGATTATAAAGCTTTTCAGGCTTGGCTGATAAACAACGGTTCGGTCGAGCTGAAACAGCAATATGCTCATGTTCTGGAGAACGGGTCTTCTGGGGCGAATCTTGCCAATGGCGCGCTGGAAGGACTTGATTTGATAGAGCTTACGCGGCGGAATATCACTAATGCTCTGCGTGCTATCGTACCGCTTTCGGCATTTCTGCTCTTTGTCCTGTATTTTGTCTTAAGATCGCGGCTCAACAAAGCCGATGAGGTCTTTCTGGGGCTGGCTTTTGCCCTAATCGGCCTGGCTATCTTTGGCGGAGGGATCGAGCTGGGACTCTCCAAATTGGGAGATCAGGTAGGCAGCAATCTGCCGACGTCCTTTTCTGCCATGGAAATGCCTGCCAATCAGCAAATCATCCGCAATTTTGATGAGGACATCGTAAATACCGCCATCAAACAAGATGGAGCCAGCGAGCGCTTCTTTTTCTATAAGAAGGGCAAGAATATCGAGCAAGTTCCCTTTGATGAGTCGAATTACGATCCCGGGCAAGGAATTTACCGCTATGTGCCGGTACGGGGCCCGCTTTTTGGTAAAGGTGAAAACAGTCCTGCCGGTATTTTGCTGGTGCTCATTTTTGCCTTCATCATGGGCTACAGTGCCACTCTGGCAGAACCGGCCTTGAATGCTTTGGGCATCACGGTGGAGGATGTCACGGTGGGTGCCTTCAAGAAGAAAACCCTGATTAAATCCGTAGCCGTGGGCGTGGGCGTGGGCATACTTCTGGGTGTGGGTAAAATCATCTGGAATTTCCCGCTATTTTGGCTATTGGCACCGCTTTATGTGCTGCTTTTGGTCGTTACCATGTTTTCCACGGAGGAATTTGTCAATATCGGTTGGGATTGCGGAGGCGTAACCACCGGCCCCATCACCGTGCCTCTGGTACTCTCCATGGGCCTGGGAATAGGCACTCAGGTAGGTGTGGTAGAAGGCTTTGGGGTTCTTTCGTTGGCCTCTGTGTGCCCCATCTTGTCAGTGCTTTTTATGGGGATGTATGTCAATTATAAACGTAGAGCAGTACTTATAGATTTGGGCCAAGAGGAAGATGAGACTGCCCTGGAGTTTGGCTTATGAAACTTATCAAAATCAGTATTGTCCTCAGCAGAGAGCTCTCTGCATTTCTGATCGGCGATCTTTATGCCTTGGGCGTGAAACAGCTTTTTGTGGAAGTGGGGCGCACCTCGATTTTAGAAAAATCCAATGGCGTTGCAAGTTTCTTTAACCGTTCCAATATCAGCTCTTACCCGGTGGAGATCATCAGTCTCTTTGTGAATGAAAAGGATGAATATGCCCTCCTTAGCTATATTACCAACAAGTTTGATCTGAAAACCCCGGGGCGGGGAAGCATCTATAGCCAAAGGATCAATATCCCGCATGCTCATCCGGATTATATCATCCAGCAGAACATCAATCTGGATATGGAGCCCGGCGAGAATTTCTTCCATCAGCTGATGGGCATAGGCTGCATTGTGCAGAGGGGAGAGGGAGACAAGATCGGCAAGATAGCTTTGAATTATGGTGCCAGTGTACCTGTGACCACGCACGGCGAAGGCTCCGGTGCCCGCGATAAATTAGGACTCTTGCGCATCACCATCCCCTCCGGAAAAGAGCTGGTAAATCTCACTTTGAGCAAACACGATGCCGAAGCCGTAATGAAACTCTATATCTCAGAAGGCAAGCTGGATGAACCCGGACGCGGCCTGGTCTATATGTATCCCATCAAACAGGGTCTGATCGATACCAAAATAACCCGCGGCAGATCAAATCAGGTTGCCAGCATAGAACAGGTGGTCTCTGCCATAGACAGCATCAAGGGCGGCATGGAGTGGAGAAAGTCTCGCCTGGAAGATGAAGACACCAAAAAGAGAGAGTTCCTCAGCGAACTCACCGAAATGAGCCTGATCTGTGAAGAAGGCCGGGGCACCGCGCTTACGGAGGCGGCCATGTGCAGTGGCGCTCCTGGAGCCACCATCTGCAAGATCCGCTCCGTCAGATTGAATGAAGATCTGGAAATGGTTCGCTTCATCCGCGAGATCTGCAAAATGATCGTGCCCAGTTCCCAGGTCAATGATATCACCAAAGCCCTGAAGGAAACGGGCTGCTTCCTGAGTGAAGACAGAGCTCTGCTCTATACGCAGCCGGCTCAGATGGCGTTTACCTATAGGGCGAAATCGATTAAGAATGATTAGGTTGATTGAGAATTGAAAATTGAAAATGGAGAATTAACGTCAAATTGAGGATTGAAAACGGAAAATGGAAAATTGTTTTCAGGACATTGAGCTGTTCTGGAAACAGTGGACTCAAAAATCAGAGGAAACGGTAAACTGGGTGGATTGCAGGCGTCCTCGTCTGCAAGGTAAAATGCCTGCGGTAGATTTAAGATTATGTAACACAGGAGCTTTAAAATGCAAAAGAGCAGGTCCCTCCCACTCATATCTGCCTTGAAAGACTTTAGGTAGCGGTTTTTACCGCTGCTCCACAGCAAATTACCTGCCCAAGACTGTTTCCGGGCCTTTTAACCCAATTAATGCAGTAGAGCCCCGTCCCGAAAAGAAAAGTGTTGCATAAATTCTCCAGTCA
>CAXZAB010000014.1:0-16904 GCA_964293715.1 uncultured bacterium
CCGCGACGGATTGATCCACGATGGCAATATCACTGACTGAATCCGTGCAGATCGGGGTAAATGATATCCTCACGCGCAAGGTGCGCAGCCTGATTACGATATTTGGTATAGTCCTGGGCGTGATGTGCATTATGGTGGTCTTGGCCATCATCGCCGGCATGAATAACTCCACAATGGCCTGGATGCAGGAACGCGGCGGCGCGAATAAAGTGGAAGTAGAGCGCAATTGGGATTACGATTTTCGGGGGGGTGGATATGCCAGCCTCACTTTGGCAGAGCTGAATCAGGTACGCGGGCAGATTCCAGAGGCGCTGGCTGTAGGGCCCGTTATCAATTCCTGGGGCGCTTCTTTGCAATACAAGGGTTTTAGCTATAGCGGCCAGGTGCTGGGCGTGCTCCCAGGGCATCAGAGAATGGAAAGCTGGTATCCAGGAAAGGGTAGATTCTTTAGTGACATCGAAGTGCGGGAAAGCTCCAACGTTATCGTCCTGGGTGCCACAGTGGCAAAAGAGCTCTTCAAGACAGAAGACCCCCTGGGGCAGAGTGTGATGCTCTCCGGGCAGATGCTCACCGTGATAGGCATTATGCAAGAAAAGATTTGGGAGAGTCCCGGAGGCGGAAGCTTTGGTGGAAATGCCTTGGAATATATGAACCGCCAGTCCTTTGTGCCGATCTCCACGATGATGAACAAGATCGAGGCCAGCAGCCTCATCCAGTCCGTCCAGATCCTGGCCAAAAACCCGGAAGATGCCCTGATGCTGCAAGAAAAGCTAAAGCTAATCCTCTTGCACATCAAAAAAGGGAAAGCTGTATTCAGAGTATCATCTGCTCAAGAGACCATCCAGCAAATGCAACAAAACAGTAAAATCTTTAGTATGATCTTTATCATGATCGGCATGATTTCTCTGCTTGTGGGCGGGATTGTGATCATGAATATTATGTTGGCCTCCATCAAAGAACGCACCCGGGAAATCGGGGTGCGTCTGGCTATTGGCGCGCGCCGCACGGATATCTTTGTGCAATTTATGGTGCAAACCGTTTTAATCACAGGCTTGGGCGGTGTCTTTGGCATTATCTTAGGATATTCCATCCTTGATCTGGTAAGCGGATATCTGGGCATGCCCATGCTGGCCGGAGCGCAGATGATTTTGGTGTCACTTATGGTTTCCGTGGGTGTGGGACTGATCTTTGGGATCGTTCCCGCAGTGAAAGCCAGCAATCTTGATCCGGTGATAGCCTTAAGGGATGAATGAAATGGGAAAAAGAAAAGCAAATATCTTTACTAAGACCAGGGAAACTGTCACTCCCTTTATTAGTAAAGCCACGATCTATTTTTACACAATTTGGCTGCATCTGCGTTCACCCAAGCGCAGAAAAGCTATCTTTATCAATTCTTTTAACTTTATGAAGATGTGGATCGGGCGGGTTATCAAAGAGCAAGTCCCTCGCACTGCGGGCAGTTTGGCTTATGTAACCATCTTGGGATTTATCCCCTTCATCACCTTTCTGGTAATGCTGGCACCGGACTTACCTTTTTTGAATCTCAAGGAAAAGATCGCAGACGTGGTGGCAGCAAACTTTATTCCCGGTTCGGCAGATGCCGTAATGGGAATGATCAATGAGATGATCGCCCGCAGGATGGGCTTGAATATAATGGTCTTCGTCATCCTCTTGATCTCATCTTATATGCTGTTTGAAAACATCCGCAATACTTTTGATCGCATCTTAAGCACCCATGTACCGGAGCAAAAGGATATTCTCTCCCGGTTCGTGAAGTTCTTTGGCACGATTGTCTTTGGGCTCTTGATATTGGTGCTGCTCTTTTCCAGCAGCTCGCTGCCGATCATTTCGCGCCTGCTCAAGTTGAGGATATTCACCTGGCTGATGTATGTGATACCATTTATTCTGCAATTTCTGGCTATTTACTTCCTGTACATGCTTATGCCATCGATCAAAGTAAAAAGGAAGAGTCTCATCCGGGGTGCTTTCTGGACTACCGTGATTTGGGTGGTTGTAAAGAGTGGATTCGATTTTTACATCTATAATCTCACCAGTTATCAGGCTGTGTATGGCGTGCTTGCCGCACTGCCCATATTCCTGTTTTGGATATACATAAACTGGATCATCATCCTGGCTGGTATTGTCTTGGTAAGCGTTCTTGACAAAGAAGTGCGGGAAGAAGTGATCTACAAGCAGCCCCAAAGGGTGGTGCGCGTTACCTTGGAGATGTACAGTGACAGCAAACTAAATAAACGCTTGGAAGATTTTATAAACAAAAAAAACATAAAGGATTTTGTCGATTTGATCGACGAGGACGAACAATCATGAAAAAATACGCCTTAATCAGTGTGTCTGATAAGTCAGATATTGAGACTCTGGCCATGGAGCTGGAGAATCTCGGCTACACTATACTCTCTACCGCAAATACTGCCAAACACTTGCGCCAGTTTTGCTCTAACCTCGTGGAGGTGAGTGATTATACCGGTTTCCCAGAGATTCTGGGAGGTCGCGTCAAAACACTGCACCCCAAGATTCACGGTGCGATCTTGGCAGATCGCAGCAACAATGAACATCTGGCCAACCTTCAAGAACATGAGATTGACCAGATCGATATCGTGGTGGTAAATCTGTATCCCTTTGCACAAGTCCGCATGAAAGAAGGCAGCAGCCATGAAGAGATCATCGAGAATATCGATATCGGCGGACCCTGCCTGATTCGGGCTGCAGCCAAAAACTACCGTAATGTCACAGTTTTGACCGATCACCGGGACTATCTGCCCACCTTGGAACACTTGAAGCAGGATAGCGTGCTTCCCGAAAGTTGGAGCAGCTATCTGGCTCAAAAAGCATTTGCCCTGGTCACGCGTTACGATGCCATCATCGCAGATTATCTGGAAGACTTTCGTAGCGAAAGCACACCCAGCCTCGAAATGCCACCCTTCATCGATATCAGTGCAAATCTGGAAAGACCTCTGCGCTATGGTGAAAACCCCCATCAAAAAGCCGCTTTTTATACCAATCGCCCCGAGGGCTGGCAAGTCTTGCATGGCAAAGAACTCTCTTTCAATAATATTATGGATATCGATTCCTCGCTCAAGGCGATCAGGCTTTATAGCGAACCCACCGTGATCATCATCAAACACTGCAATCCCTGTGGTATAGGCAGTGGGGATAAGCTCTGGGATGCCTATCGCAGAGCCTTTGCTACAGACACCATGGCTCCCTTTGGGGGGATCGTGGTGGTGAACCGCAAGCTGGATCTGCAGACGGCAGTAATGATCAACCGCATCTTTACCGAAATCATCATCGCCCCCGGTTATGAAGACGGGGTTTTGGATGTCTTGCGTAAGAAAAGAACCCGCCGCTTGGTCACTTATGAGCCCAGTTTCCTGAGCAAAGCTTCCAACCCGCTGGAGATTAAGACCATGTTTTGGGGCTATTTGTCTCAAGAATGGGATCAACTCAATGAAGATATCGCAGACTGGCAGGTCGCAACCCACAGACAGCCCTCCAAAGAAGAATTTGCCGCCATGCTGTACGGTTGGAAAGCAGTATCACTTTTGAAATCAAACGCCATCGCCCTGTCCTACCAAAATCAGGTAGTGGGCATGGGCATCGGCCAGACCAGCAGGATCGACAGCACTTCGATCGCGATCTGGAAAGCAAAAAAATTCAAGCACGATCTGAAGACTGCCGTCTGTGCTTCTGACGGCTTTTTCCCATATCGGGATAACATCGATGAACTATACCAGGCCGGCATCAAAGCCGTGATCCAACCCGGTGGTTCCAAAGGTGATTCCGAATGCATTCAAGCCTGTGATGAACTTGATATGTCCATGGTTTTTACCGGATTCAGGCACTTTAGACACTAAAATGTTTGACAAAATGCGCCCTGTGGAAAGATTGGCCTTAGTTCTTGCGGAGATGTGTCCGAGCTGGTTGAAGGAGCACGATTGGAAATCGTGTAAGCGTGTAAGCGCTTCTAGGGTTCGAATCCCTACATCTCCGCCATTTTCTATTTTGATTCAGGGCTTTCACTCTTTTTACACTACTTATCATCAAAGCAGCATCAATCCTGCTTTCCCCATGTTTCATACCCCTTACAAATTTTACAAAGGAGGCTCTCATGAGCACCAATAAAATCATTTTAATCATAGCCATTGTATTCTTTATACTGGTTGGACTTTCCTATTGTGCCGGGCGGCAAATGAGCAAATTTGCTTTCAATGCGCCCGCTACCACAACTATCAGCAATGATAGCTGGTTACAGCTGAATCTCTCAGCCTATATTCCGGAGTACAACGAAGTACTGCCGCTAAACTTCTTTGGCGCAAAAAGTGCAAACAGCATGCAAAACCTCAGCGCCAAGATCCGCCAAGCCAAGGACGATAGCCGCATCAGCGGACTGTTGATCGAGCCCATAGGGGCTCAGCTTTCTCTGGCTACGCTGAACGAGCTGGGTCTCGCCATCCAGGAATTCAAAACCAGCGGCAAACCCGTGATCGCCTTTGGCGACATGATGGATCATTCGGATTATCTGCTGGCCAGCTATGCCGATGAAATCTATATGGAACCTTCCGCTTCGGCGGGATTGATGCTGAGCGGCGCTTCTGCCAATATCATGTTTTACAAAGAAATGTTTGATAAGCTCGGAATCAAGATGCACGTCATCCAAGCCGGAGAATTCAAAGGAGCAGGCGAGCCTTATAGCCAGACCTCGCTCACTGAAGGTACCCGGCGCAATATCGAAGAGATGCTTTCTGACCGCTTTAACCTTATTCTCACCGGTGTGGCCGAACGTCGCAAGCTCACCATGGATGATGTGAAATCTGTGTATAACAGCCGGGAGAACTTCATCTTGCACGCTGACGAAGCCCTGGAAATGAAGCTGATAGACCATGCCGCACCCCGCACCCAGATGTTGGCTGAACGCCTCATTGACCGGGACAAGATCGTAAGCGTAAGATCATACGCTCAGCGCGATCAATCCACTCGCGGAGAGAAGATCGCAGTGCTGTATCTGGGCGGTAACATTATGCCCGGCGTAGGATCCTTAAATCAAGCTCTCATCAGTCACGACAAGGTGCGTAAAGCGGTGAAAGAGATTCAGGATGACAAAAATATCAAAGCAGTAGTGCTGAGAATCGATAGCCCGGGTGGCAGTGCCCTGGAGAGCGAACTGATTTATCAGGAACTTTTAGGGCTGAAGAGCAGCAAACCGATAGTGGTCTCAATGGGTGGAGTAGCCGCCTCGGGAGGATATTATATCTCCTGCGCCAGCGACCAGATCATTGCAGATTCCGGTTGCTTAACCGGATCGATCGGCGTGATCATGATGCTGCCGGAGGCTACAGGCTTGAGCCGCAAGCTGGGGCTGGGATCGCAGACCATCAAGTTTGGCAAATTTGCCGGTGGTCTCAACCCTCTGGAACCGTATTCTGATGAACTGTTGGCCTCCCTGAAACGCAATTCCGAAGGCACTTACAACGAATTTAAATCCCGCGTGATGACAGCCCGCAAGATCAGCCCGGATAAGATCAACAGCATCGCCGAAGGCAGAATCTACAGCGCTGAAGACGCCCTGGAACTGGGCCTGATCGATCAAATGGGATCACTGGACTTTGCCGTTGCCAAAGCCGCTGAGATGGCCAATATCTCAGATTATAAGATAGAAAATTACCCCCATAAACTCAGCTTCTTTGAAGCCCTCAAAAACTCTGACTTAATGGATATGCAACTCTCCAGCCTCTTGAGGTCTCGCTGGTGGGAAATAGACAGGCAGATTATCGATAAACTGGAAATGATCGAGCCTTACAAATGGCAGTACCTCATGCCGATAGTGATTAATTGATATGCGTAAAAATGGTATAAATACAGAAATAATAGTCAATGTCCACCCCTTAGAAAAGCGAGTGGCCATTCTGGAAGATAACCGGCTGGTAGAGCTCTTTGTAGAGCGTAAAGACCACCAAAACCCTGTGGGTAACATTTACAAGGGAATAGTGAAAGACGTGCTTCCCGGCATGGGCGCAGCCTTTATCGAAATAGGGCTGGAACGCACCGCCTTCTTGCATTACAGCGACATCGTGCTGGATTTTTTGGATATCTATGAAGATACCAAGCCCCGCAAGCGGGTGAATCCTTCCGATAGCTCACAGATCGGCAGATTACTCAAACCAGGCCAAGAAATAGTGGTACAGGTACACAAAGGTCCCATCGGCTCCAAAGGTGCCCGCCTCACCGGCCAAATCTCTGTTCCGGGCAAATACCTGGTGCTCTTCCCCAATAAGAACAAGATCGCCATCTCCCGCAAGATTTTTTCTCAGAACGAACGCGGCCGCATCCGCAATATCCTTACTGAAGTAAAAGACCCCGCCTACGGACTCATCGTGCGCACAGAATCTGAAGGTTCTGATGAAGACGATATCCGTAATGAATACAAAGCCCTGGCCAAGACCTGGCGCCTCATCGAAAAACAACTGAAATTCGCCAAGGCTCCCATCTGCGTCTTTGAAGAAAACGCTTTGAAAAACTACCTCATCCGTGATCTTTTCAATGAACACGTGGACCGTCTGGTGATAGACGACAAAGATTTTTACAGAAGTATCATCGGCCAATTGGAAGATATTTCGACAGACTTGATCCCTTCCGTGGAGCTTTACAAAGAGGCTTCTCCCATCTTTGATTCCTGGTCTATCGAAAAGAAGATTGAGACCATCTTTCACTCCCGCATCTATCTGCCTTCCGGGGGCAATATCAAGATCGAACAGACCGAAGCACTGGTAGCCATTGATGTCAATACCGGCAGCTTCACCGGAAAAAGCCATTATGACGAAACCGTGCTCAAGACCAATCTGGAAGCAGCAGCGGAAGTCGCCCGCCAAATCCGGCTGCGTGACCTCTCCGGTGTGATCGTGATAGACTTCATAGATATGTCTGAAGACAAAGCCAGAAACGAAGTTCTGGAGATCCTGCGCAAAGGGCTCAAACGTGACCGCGCCAAAAACAAGGTTTATCCCTTCACCAGCCTCGGCATGGTGGAAGTCACCCGCAAACGCATGCGCGCCACCATTATGGCAAACTTCTCCGAACCCTGTCCCTTCTGCAATGGCAGTGGCCGCATCGTGAGCAAAGATGCCGTCACCATGCGGATTTACCGCTGGCTGGTACGCAGTGAATACTTTATCAAAAACAAACGTATGCGCATTATGGTGCACCCCGAGCTCTTGACTCATATCAAAACCCATAATGAAGAATTTATCGACTATAAGGACCAGATTGAATTTGGTCAGGATAGCAACGTGAGAGTTGATCAATTCAAGGTCTTTGGCCTGCCTGGGATGGAAGATCTGACCTCTAAGTATTCCTGATTGCAAGGATGTAGCATACATAAACATTAAAGCCCGATCGCTGATCGGGCTTTTTTTGGGTTAAAGGTTATATTTGTCTGCTGTTTTCTAACTTCTTATAACCGGATAAATCCGGCGGAACAGCCGGCTGAAAGCCAGCGTTACTAAAATCCCCTGGTATAGAAGACGTCCAGAACCATGGCATCCAGATCGGAGAAAGCATTCAAATCACCGAAGATATCTTCCAGACCTGTAATGATGGCATCGATATGATCTTCAACAATTTTTGCCAAAACGATCTTTCCGACAGGGTTTTTGTCTCCTGTAAAATCGAAAAATCCCATGAAAAGAGGCACATTGGAGATGAGATTATCCATTTCCTGGGTATTGATGATGGTGGATCGTTTGATGCCGTATTCCACAAAGACTTCGGTGATGTCTTGCAGGATGTTATCATCTTTCACAAAGAGCAAAAGCAGTTTTTCCTTGCCTTTATCATCTATTTTTCCAGTGCCGTTATCTGCGTGTTCGAGAAATTCTTCATAGAGATTGATGCGGGAATTGGCCTGCAAAAGATCGTCCACTACCCCTGGTTGTTTGAGGATATGAGAGCAGGCAGCCAGCAGCTTGAGATGTTCATTGGGGGAATTTTTGGGGCCCAGGATGGTCACAAAGATCTTGGTCTTACGCCGGTCTATGGAATCAAAATCTACGCCTTTGGGGCATATAGCCAGGCTGATGGCAAAGTTTTCCAGGCGGTCCAAACCACAGTGCGGCATGGCCACACCATGGGTAAATCCTGTGCTACCCAGCGCCTCTCTGTCTTTGAGGGCTTTATAAATCTCGCCTTCACTGATGTCGGCAAATTTTCGACTTCTTTTGAATAAAGCTGCGATCTTGTGCAGGGCATCATCTTTGTTTTCAGCTACCAGTTCTATGCTGCAGGCTTCCAGTTTTATCGCTTCAGATAAGAGCATTTCATCTCCTTTTTAGGTTCTTGACAATTGCTATTTTGGATAGTGGCGGGCCTACTATTTCATTGAAAAATACAGACATGAGTACGATGTTTATCATTTTGGAGATCTCCAGATGCACCGCATCAGAGAGATTTGCCATCAGTGGCGACGCCTGTACAAAAAGCACCAAACCGATGGCCACACCGGCTTGAGGCAGAAGGCTGAGGCCCAGATAGTTCCTGATTTTTTTATCCATCCCAATACCCCAGGCTGCAAAAAAGACCCCGAAGTATTTACCGATTGCGCGTAGGAAAATGTAGGTAAAACCGGCCAGGAGCACGCTGCTATCAGCAAAGATCTCCAGCTTGAGTTCTACTCCCGCAATACCAAAGAAAACCGCGTATAAAGGGGATGTAAGAGGTTCAAATGAAAACAGGATACGCACGTTCTTTTTGCTCATATTCACCAGCACCATGCCCAAAGCCATATTGGCGATGAGAGGAGAAAGTCCCAGACCGATCGAGATCGCGGTGCTCAGGAAAATAAAGCCCAAAGCCAGAATTTTGACTTCGTTCATATTGCGCTTTTTAATGGTGGCATAGTGCGTGGCCAAGCCGCCCAGGACTCCTATGACCAGGGAAAATCCGACCTCTTTGAAAGCATGCAGTATAGTGCTGGAAATCGACACTTCCGCTGCACCCATGAGCGTTGCGGAAATGGCAAAAGCAATGGAAAAGATGATCACTGTACCAGCATCATCCAAGGCTACTATACCATAAAGATAATCTACAAATTTGCCCTTTGCTTTGAGTTTTTCCACTATCACCACTGTGGCCGCAGGAGCTGTAGCCGCCGAAATCGCACCCAAGACAAAGGCGATGTAATTCGGTATTCCCACCAAGAGCATCCCAAAAGATACCAGGCCAAAAGTGAGAAACATCTGAGCCAAGGTGATGATTACTATATGTATTCCATATAGTTTCAATTTTTCAAAAGAGAACTCGCCGCCGATAATCACTGCAATAAAAGACAATGTGACTTCGGAGAGCACATATAACATCGACATGTTTTGAGGCTGGATCAAGTTTAAAACGTTATGGCCTACCAGAATTCCAGCCACGATATAGCCGGTAATGGCGGGCAGTTTAATCTTTTCTGCCAGGTGCCCCATCAAATAGCCCACCAGGAGCAGCATGGACACGCTAAAAATCACAGAAGGTGAAAAGTTATTCTGGATCATATGCAGAATGTTAGACATGATTTGTTTTTATCCCTTGTTTTTGCAGTTTTTTTAGGATACTATTCTCCCCGGTATGTGTGAATCTGTATTCTGAAGAACCTTGACTATTGTGGGCTTGGCTTCTCATACACTCAGCATGGGGGCTTGTTATATAGAACATCAGTACTCCTATGAGGTAATTAAAGACATTCTCTATTTGGGTGCTTTATTGTCAAGCCAAAATGGGACCTTTCCCTTGTAGAAAACGCAAAACCTCAGATATACTCCGTCCTTTAGGCTTGACGATCTCTTTTTTTACTAATAAAAGAGCAGGTAAGCTATCCCCTTGGTCATTGCCTGCCCTTTCACCAAACTTAACTTAAATTCGTCTAAAGCAAATTGATTAGACAAGCAAGCCAGGGCTGTTTAGTCAGACCAAAGCATCCTTTTGCGAAGAGCACGGCTTATTGCTCTGAAATATAGACAGATACACGCTTACCTGCTCTCAAATCAAGATAAGAGGGTATTATCTTGAGGGGATAACGACAAAATTCGTGCTTGACAGAATAGCATAGTGAATTAGTATGTATTCAAAGCTGGCTTAAGAAAAACTAAATTCTGTAATGACTAAGACTTGCCCCTGATGGCAGCTTCAGACAGATCTAAAAAATATTATAAACCGGCTTTGATCAAAATACAAGGAGTAAAAAATGGCGGTGAACACAAGAACCGGATATGCTTTGCGGGCTTTGCTGGAAATTGCCCGGCAAGGGAAAGTCTCTGCACAGAAAATCTGTGAAGCGCAGGGTCTGCCCAAGAAGTATATCGAGCACCTGCTCTCGCTGATGAAAGCGGCAGAATTGATCAATAGCAGTGCCGGCATCCTGGGTGGCTACAGCTTGGCCAAAGAGGCGGATGAGATTACTTTTCTCAGCCTGTTAAATGCTGTGGGAGATGAATCTTATGCGACCTCCTGCGGACACGGCTTAGGCAAATACTGCCATGGCCCGGAATGTGCTCTTGCCCCCTTTTTTACCGAAATGGAAGACAAGTTAAACAAAGTTTTTGAATCTTACACCCTAAAAGACATACTAAATATTTGGGAAAGGAAAGAACAATGAAGATCGGTTCAGTGTATTTGGACAATTGTGTTACCAGCCCCGTGGCGCCGGAAGTTCTGGATGCCATGATGCCTTATTTCAGTGAGCGTTTCTGGTTTCCAGGCAGCTTTTACAGCACCGCGGAAAGCACCAACGATGCCTTATCTGGTTTTGCTCACACTATAGCCCAAGCCATCGCGGCCAATGATGATGAAATTCATTTTACGGCAGGCGGTACTTTGGCTAATAACATCGCCATCAAAGGCCTGACCGGAGCTGCCAAAAGAGGTCATGTGATCTGTAGCGTGGTGGATTATCCGGATCTTTTGACCAATGCTGCCTGGCTGGAAAAGCAGGGCTTTGAAGTTACCTATCTGCCTGCAGACAGCGAGGCGCGCATCGATCTTGAGGCTTTGAAAGAGGCCATTCGCCCCGATACCATTTTATTCATGACTACTATTGTAAACCACGTGGTAGGCACGATCCAACCTTTAAAAGAAATCAATGAGATTCTCAAGGCCGCGGATCATAAGATCTACTTTCATGCCGATGCCGGCCAGGCTCTGGGAAAAATGCCACTGAAGGTGGATGATTATGGCATCGATCTGATGTCTATGTCTGCCCACAAGATTCACGGTCCCCAAGGGATTGGAGCCTTATATGTGCGTAAAGGCACCCCAATGGCTCAAACAATCCATGGCATCAAAAGAGCGGATAATTTGCAGACCGGAGGGCTCTCCATCGCCCTGATAGCAGGCTTTGCCAAAGCGGTGGAGCTTATCTATGCAGATTTGCCGGACAATATCCGTAAACTGAGAGAACTTTCGGATTATCTTTATGCCCGCCTGACGGAAAAGATAGATCATATCGAGCTCAACGGGCCTTTGGGTGAAGGACGGGCTCCCCATAATATCAATATATCCATAGACTATATAGAGGGAGAATCCATCGCCATGATGCTGGATCTGCAAGGCATCACAGTGGCCACCGGTTCCGCCTGTGCCTCTCAAGGGCTCAAGGCGAGTTATGTGCTGATGGCTATCGGCAAAAATCATGTGCAAGCGCATGGCTCGATGAAGTTTACCATCTCCCGATACAATACCAAAGAACAGCTCGACTTTACAGTAGACAAGCTTGCCGAGATCGCGGCAGAACTGCGTAAGCGCAGTCCGCTTTACAATAATATCATAAATCAGGAGAAATAATGCAGTACTCACAGAAAGTATTAGACCACTTCATGCACCCTCACAATGTGGGGAAGATGGAGAATCCCGATGCAACCGCCACTGAAGGCAGCCCCTCCTGTGGCGATCAAGTAACGATTTATCTCAAAATCGATGATGAAACACATATAATCGAGGATGTCAGCTTCTTGTCTTATGGCTGTGCCTCCAATATCGCCACGGCTTCCATTATTACAGATCTGGCCAAAGGCAAGACTCTGGAAGAAGCCAAGAAAATCACCTATGAAGATGCCATGGAAGCGCTGGATGGACTGCCTCCGGTGAAGGTTCACTGCTCTGTCTTGGCCGCTGATACTTTGCAGACGGCGATCTCAAATTACGAGATTGAGCATGGGCTCAAAGAAGTGCCAAACTTTGGCAAAGAGACCATCCTGGCAGAGCTCAAAAAGATCATCTATCCCCAGGTGGGAACAGATATCGTGACTCTGAAAATGGTGAAGTACATAGGCTTTAACGACGGTGAAGTCTTGATCGATATGAATATGATGTCCTTTGACACCTGGCGTGAAAACGTGGTGGAAGAAATTAACGAACACCTGGGAAAGTATCCGGAAGTGAAGAAAATCCAGGTCAACTTCCCTTAAGACAAACAACTATCGCAAACAGCAAGGGTGACACAGCGGCCACAATCCGTTGACGTCACCCTTTTGCTAAGGCTGGACAGGATTGATCGCCAGCTTGCTTATTTTTTTCCTTGCCATAATTCTGCCTGTCTCAAAGACTGGCAATCATACAAAATAATGGAGGCTCAGATGATCCAGTATTTCAAAGTGGCAGGACAAAAATTGGTCCCGGCCACCTCTTTGAATGAGGCGTTTTGGGTGCATTTAGATGCCCCAAATGCCGATGAGGTGAATTCTGCGATCGCCAAATTTGAGTTTCCGGAAGACTTTATTACGGATTTACAGGATGCCGATGAACTCTCCCGCCTGGAATATAAAAAGGATGCCATGCTTATCGTGCTACGCATTCCTTTGTATTACAAACATCCCTCGGACAGCGTGTCTTTTGGCACCGTTCCTTTGGGGATTATCGTAGCTCTGGATCACATCATCACCGTGTCCTATTTTGAAAACGGGATTCTCACCTCCTTGCTGGACGGCACCCACCGCCCCTTTTATGTAACACAACAGAGTCTCACCCTGGCGATCAATCTGAGCATCGCGAACCACTATCTGAAGTTTCTCAAAGAGATCAACCGCCGCACCGACGAAATCGAAAAAGAACTGCAAAAATCCATGCTCAATAAAGAGCTGTTCCGCATGCTCAATATGGATAAGTCTCTGGTCTTTTTTAACACCTCACTCAAATCAAATCAGATCACCTTGGAAGAGATGGAAGCCACGAACTGGCTGCAAATGGATTCCCAGGCTATAGATCTGCTCGAAAACGTAATCATCGGCAATAAACAAGCCATCCAAATGGCTGATATCTATAGCAATATTATAAGCGGAATGATGGATACTTTTGCCTCGATGATCTCAAACAATCTGAATGTAGTGATGAAATTCCTCACCTCAGTCACCATTATCCTCGCAGTGCCTACTTTGATTGCCAGCATCTATGGCATGAATGTACATCTGCCTATGCAAAGCCATCCTCATGCCTTTTTAGGGCTAATGGGGCTTTCTGTGGGGATCTCGTTGGTTCTGGTGTTCATCTTTATTTGGAAGAAGTACTTTTAGGAGAATATATGTATTTACTCAACGTAAGCGATTACTTTTCAGCCGCACACCGTCTTTGCGGCTATGAAGGCGCCTGCTCAAACCTGCACGGTCACAATTGGAAAGTGCGGGTAGGCATAGCCTGTCATGAACTTGATGAGATCGGCATGGCGCTGGACTACGGCATCATCAAAGAGATTTTGGGAGATATCCTGGCCCTTTTGGATCATGCCTATCTGAACGATCTGCCCCTACTGGGTGGTCAAAATCCCACCTCCGAAAATCTGGCCCGTATTATCTATTACAAAATGGCGGAAGGCTTGAAGCCCTATCCGGCCAAAATCAAAGAAGTGGAAATCCATGAATCGGAGCGCAGCAGCGTAATATATAGCCATGCTTAGAATAGTAGATTCCTTTTACGTAAAAAGCGCGGTAGAACCTAACGATTACCCCGCTTCCGCCTACCCCGAATTCGCCTTTGCCGGACGCAGCAATGTGGGAAAATCCACCTTGATCAACCTGCTGACCGATCATCGCGGTCTGGCCAAAACCTCCGGAACTCCTGGCAAGACCCGTCTGCTGAATTTCTTTCTGGTGCGTTATCGCATCGATGAAAATGAAGAGACTGGATTTTTACAATTCACCGATCTGCCCGGCTATGGCTATGCCCAAGTGAGCCAAAGTGAGCAAGAGAAATGGCGCCTCATGGTAAATAAATACTTTGAACAGCGCTCCCAGCTCAGAGGTATCTTTGTATTGGTGGACATACGCCATCCCGCGGATAAGAAAGACATCATCATGCTGGAGATGCTGCGCCTCAGAGAAATTGACCACTGCGTGATCGCCACCAAGGCAGACAAGATCCCCAAGACCAAACAAGACAGGGTATTGAAAGCGCTTGCCCACGATCTGGGCTTGGGTAAACATGACATTTACCCGATCTCGGCACTGAAAAACACCGGTGTGGATCAACTTACGGATTTTCTGGAAAGCAGATTGTAGTCTCGTCTCATGCAAGATAGCTTTGATATCATCGTAATCGGCGGTGGTCATGCCGGCATTGAAGCAGCTTTGGCTGCCTCCCGCAGAGGTGTGAATACCGCTCTGTTCAGTATGAAACTGGAAGCCATCGGACGCCTGAGCTGCAATCCCTCGCTGGGCGGTCCTGCCAAAGGACATCTGGCGCGTGAGATCGATGCTTTGGGCGGCGAAATGGCACGGGTGGCAGACACCTCCGGCATTCAATTTAAGATGCTGAACCGCAGTAAGGGCCCCGCTGTGTGGGCACCCAGATCCCAAAATGACCGGACCGAGTATGCCCAATTGATGCTGGAAGCTGTGCAATGCGCCCCCAATCTCAGATTAATCGAAGCAAATATCGCCTCCCTCATCATAGAAGATGGCAAAATAGCCGGCTGCATCAGCGAAATAGGGATGAAATACCGTGCCCCCAAGGTGATTATCGCCAGCGGCACTTTTTTGGGAGGACGCATTCACATTGGCGATAAAAGCTATAAAGGCGGCCGCAGCGGAGAGCCTGCTTCCGATGAACTAGGCCCGTCTCTGGCTGCCTTGGGACTCAAAATCTTGCGTTTCAAGACCGGAACTCCGCCCCGAGTAGATCTGAATTCCCTGGATTATTCCATCCTGGAAGCCCAGGGTGGTGATGAAGAGCCTTCCGGCTTCTCTCATTACCGGGATATCAAGCTCAGGAATCTGGTGTCCTGCTACCTCACCAGAACCACCAAAGAAACTCATGCCATCATCTCTGCCAATATTCATAAATCCTCGCTTTACAGCGGCATCATCAAAGGCATCGGCCCCCGCTATTGCCCTTCCGTAGAGGATAAGATTGTGAAATTCCCCCAGCGGGAAAACCATCAGGTTTTTATCGAACCAGAGGGGCTGCACACCTGTGAAGGCTATGTAAATGGGATTTCCACCTCGCTGCCTGCCGATGTTCAGGAAGAGGTCGTACACAGCGTTCCGGGTCTGGAAAAGGCCCGCATCATGCGTTATGCTTACGCCATTGAGTATGATTACGTGGACCCCTCCGAGATTTACCCTTCTTTGGAATGCAAGCAGATCCCTGGCCTCTATCTGGCCGGACAGATCAACGGCACCTCCGGCTATGAAGAAGCTGCAGCTCAGGGACTTTTGGCCGGCTTGAATGCCAGCCTCGCTTTGGAAGGCAAAGACCCCATCATCCTCTCCCGCAGTGAAGCCTACATCGGTGTTTTGATTGATGATCTGATCACTTGCGGCACCAACGAGCCCTACCGGATGTTCACTTCCAGAGCGGAATACCGCCTCTTGCTCAGACAGGATAATGCCGATGAACGGCTCATGCCTTTGGGATACTCATTGGGCCTGGTATCAGACACGCGCTGGCAAGCCTTTCAGAATATGCTGAGGATCAAGGAACGTGAGCTCAAGTATTTGAATGAAACGAGCAGCAGTCAGCATCCCGATCTCAAAGAACCCGCCAAATTTTCCCAACTCTTGAAACGCCCGGAAATCAGCCTCATTGATCTACAGAAATACGGCTACAAGATCAAAGACGATTTTACCCCTGAGATCAGGCAACGCGTGCAGCTGGAGATCAAATATTCCGGTTATCTGAACCGAATGTATGAAGATTTGGAGCGCCATAAAAAGGCAGAAGAACTCCGCATTCCCCAGGATATCGATTATTATCAGATACAGAGTCTGGCCTTCGAAGCCCGTGAAAAGCTGGCTAAAATCAGGCCGCTCAGCATTGCTCAGGCGATGCGCATTCCCGGTGTGAATTACACCGATACTTCGGCCCTATTGATCTGGTTGAAAAAGCATTACAAGAAGGCAGAGGGTTAAAGCCTTGGTCACGCACCGTCTGAAGAACTTGTGTAAAAATAGTCACACGGATTGTGCGGATCAAACGGATTAGCACGGATGAAGAAAATAGTAGATAACTGCACAGAGATTTCTGCTTGTTTAGGCCTAAATCAGGTAAAAATAACCATGGAATATCTTGTTGACACCTATTGTTTCCTTTCTCTTTTGATAATCTGTGCAATCTGTGTGATCTGTGAGAGACTTTTTGCGAAAATCCTGAAGACAGTATTACAAGAAGGCAGAGGGTTAAAGCCCCTGCCGGGGAGTCTATCTATATGATGAAACGCTATGCCGTGATTCCGGCCCGTTATGCCTCCAGTCGCTTTCCGGGCAAACCTTTGGCTCTGCTGAATGGCAAGCCCGTCCTGCGTCATGTCTATGAACGGGTGCTGGCCAGCCGGCTTTTTGATGAAGTCATCATCGCTACAGACGACCTGCGCATCTCTGCTGTGGCCCAGGGTTTTGGCGCCACTGTGGTGCTCACTTCCGCAGATTTAC
>CAXZAB010000015.1:0-16349 GCA_964293715.1 uncultured bacterium
CTGTGAGACTGGTGAATTCTGTAATCATCGTGCGTCCGCTCTCCTGTGAAAAAGCAGCTTGCGCAAGCACGCCGTTGGTTGTATTGTCAAAACCTCTGGGGCGGAAGATATAGAGCTCATCCGGTGGACCATCGGCATTGCCCTGGATAGTGGTATTCAGGCGATAGACCAAAAGACCGCTGCCGGGGAGAGTGCCGTCGTATATGCCATGAGGCTTGCGATATTCCAGAAGATAGCTTTCGCCGGATACCCAGGAGGCCACGCGATAGATATTGTCTGTAGGCGAGCTGGCCACAGGGTTCAAGAAGTAGGTGCCGGACTGGGTGATCCACGGAATGTCTGTAACCCAATGACCATAGCGCTTTTTCATCCACACACTCATATGTTGGGGCGGATTCGTATTACTGGCCATGAGATCCCAACTTCCCACGGGATCGATGCTGGTATCCACATAACGGTATAAATCCGGGGCGCTAAGGGAATGGAACATTTCGTGAGATAAGACACTGGCTGCGCTGTGGTTGAGGGAATTTTCCAATTGGAAATTGAAATCCCAGACCTGAGCGCCATGGATGTAGGCATCTGCGCCATAAAGCACCCAGCGGTGTGGCCAGAGCAAATCTGCCCAACCTTCCGTTGAGCCTCTGATGATGAAACAAACGTTATCCACATAGCCATCATTGTCACCATCCACCACCAGGGAAGCCGGAATCTGATTGGCCACAAAGGCCACGGCATTGGCCAAAAGGGTGTGTTCACGCTCGGTACGCTCCCAAAAGTCGTCTTCATCATAGCCCATGGGATTGGAGGCAGTCCGTTTCTTATAGTAGTTTCGCGGATGGCTGTCCACATAGCTCAAAATCTGATTGTCCACCGGGGTGGGATAGAAAGAAGAATCCACCGTCAATTGCCCGTAGGAGGCAGATTGGAAGTAGTTTTTCATAGAATTGGCGCCGGTGGCATTGTCGTTGAACATATCGTCATAAGGGCCGATTTGTCCTGTGAATTCAGGATCATCGGAAAAACGGATGAAGATTACGATGTTGTTAAAATCTCCGAAATGAGGCGAGCGGGCATTGCTATAATCGCGCATGGAAGCCATGCGTTCATAACGCTCTGCGATCAAGCTCTGGGAAAGATTCACGCCGGGGCTCAGCGCGCGCTGCGAAGGCAGATCAAAGCCCACCTTGAGCTCGGTGGGGGCCACTCTTTCACCATCCTGGGCGGCGTAAACGTACCAGCCCTCATCATCCTGGACTATGCTGTAAAAGTCTTCATCGTGCAGCCAGTTATGGAATTCATCACCGCTGGCATAGATGGTTTGGGTGCTACCATCCGGCTGCTGAATTTCCAGCGGCAAAAAGGTGTGGGGAGCTGCAAAGAGCCAGAGAGCCAGCATACTGAACAGCACAGTGTAAATCGTCTTTTTCATATATTTTATCCTTAATTTTCTGCTTTTGCGTCAGCTGAGTTCACACATTTTGCCGAGCAATCGCATTTATAACTTTGTTTTAGGGGTGTAATCGTAAGTCTTCTGTTTAAGAAAAACTGCTCCATATCCAGAGAAAACCCCCAGAATTCGTCCGCGAGATCCTTGGGGACATAAATCTGTAAGCCAGAGCTTTCCACCATCTCATCATCTGATTGGGCAGGCTCAAAGAAAAGCCGGAAATTTGCCCCGCGACAGCTGCGTTCCGCCAATACGATTCTGGGCACACGCGCCCGCGCCAAAAAGAAATCTATCTTCTTGCCCAGGTAAACCCTTGCCGGTTCAGACATCTGTATTTGCATCACGTACCCCTCGAATTTATTGTTTTTCTATGTACATATCATATTCAAAAATCATTCCAGAAACCAGTTTTTCTTCTGCTTCAAGAGCTGTTCGCTAAATGTTAAAGGCAAGGTATTTGTTGACAAACCGGAACCCGGTGCCAAAACCTACCTTACCATGCCGGGTTCGATGAGTCTCGCATCGAACCAGGCCAGGCTTTGACAAAAAGAGAACCCATTCCTGTACAAAGGCTTATGGGACCGTCCACCCGCCATCTATTACGAGCTCAGCCCCTGTAACGTAAGAGCTCTCATCGCTGGCCAAAAACAGTGCGCCATAGGCAACCTCGCAGGGTTTGCCTATTCGCTGCATGGGCACAGCGGTAAGCAACATTTGCAAGTCTTCTTCCGAGAGTCCTTTTGCCACCATAGGCGTTGCGATCGCTCCGGGGAAGATGGTATTCACCCGGATATTCTCTGCGGCATATTCCACCGCGGCGGTTTTGGAGAGAATGCGCACTGCTCCTTTGGAAGCCTGATAGGCGGTAGAATTTCCACTTCCGATGAGTGCATATATGGAAGCAATGTTCACGATAGAGCCTTTCCCTGCTTTTCTCATCAGGGGAATAATGTGTTTCATACCCAGCCAGGTTCCGGTTTGGTTCACGGCGATGACTGTGTTCCACTGTGCCAAAGTAGTGGCTTCCACTCCCTCTGAACCCAGTATTCCAGCATTATTGACCAGGATATCTACTTTGCCAAAGGCTTTTTTTGCCTCTTTTGCCACCATTATCCAGTCCGATTCCGAGGAAACATCGTGTTTGATAGAGATTACTTTCACTCCGGCTCTGGACAATTCTTTTTCCACCTTATTCAAACCTTCCAGATCGATATCAGTAATAATCAAGCTGGCACCTTCCTGGGCAAAGAGCTTTGCCTCTTCCGCGCCCATACCTTTTGCAGCGCCGGTGATCAGGGCTATTTTGTTTTCTAATCTTTTCATTTTAAACTCCTTATGTAAGTATCTCCTATTGTATTGCTATGCTATTTGATATGATAGTCAAATTTGCCTTAAAAGCACCTTTTTATTCAGGAGGATTTTTGCCAAAGGCAGCAGGTCGCAAGATAAAACTCTGTCCACCTGCTTTGGCAGAGAACTTCCCTTGTGTGGTACTTTCTACTTTGTTTGGCTCCTGTACCTGCCAAAGCCCACAAAAGATAATATCATCCTATATTCAAGATATATTCGTATATTTAACGTGTCTGTCTTTATGTGTAACAATACATTGTTGTTGCTGATCATCTGCCTTGTCTGGTGTCAATATATGATTAAGATATTATATATACAGCCTGTATCGCAAGGAAGGCTGTGGAATGAAAGGAGAAAAAACAATGGAACAACTCAAATTGTATGAACTGCCTGACTTACCCTATGCATACGATGCCCTGGAACCACATATTTCCGAAGAAACGCTGAGGATACATCACGATAAGCATCACGCAGGTTATGTCAAAGGAGCAAACGCCATCCTGAGCAGAATGGATAAGGCCCGGGGTGAAAGCGCGGATTTTGACACAAAAGCAACTTTCAAAGAGCTTTCTTTTCATGTGGGAGGAAATGTCCTGCATTCCATGTTCTGGAAAGGCATGGCCCCTGCCGGCAAAGGTGGTGGCGGAAATGCCACAGGCCTGATCGGCAAAAAGATTGTCGAAGAATACGGTTCTTTCGAACGCTTCAAAAAACTCTTTAGCGCCACCGCCAACGGCGTGGAAGGCTCTGGCTGGGCAGCACTGGCATATTGCAAGAAGACCGCCCGTCCCTTCATCATGCAGGTCGAAAAGCATAATACCAATGTTTATCCCAATTTCAGGCTGGTTTTGGCGCTGGATGTCTGGGAACATGCCTATTATCTGGATTACCAAAACAACCGCGGCAAATTCGTGGAAGCCTGGTGGAATCTGGTAAACTGGGAAGAAGCCAATAATCTTTTGGAAAAAATCCTGGCAAAATAACACCATAACTTACCCTCAAATCGAGAAACTGAGTTTGGGCGGTAGCCAAACCGCCCAAACCATTTAACTACATTTCCGCCGTAAAATCCTCCCAGCCCTTCACCTTAGGCAAAAGCCCCGCCTCGATCGCCGCTGCCAAACTCCTGCAAGGCAAATCCGCCAATTGTCCCCTCTCTATCCCCGCCAAATCCACCTTATAAATATTGTGCATACTCCACATCATCTTGCTATACATATAGTTCCAGCTCAAGATGTTCTTCTCCAGATTCGCCCTCAGCGCATTATATCCAGGCAGATAGGCCTTGAGATCATCCTTGAAAGCCTGAGACGGCTTCAGCCCAAATATCCGTTTTTGAATCTCTGCAAACCGGCTCTGGCCCTGGTGTCTTTTCCCTTGAGGGGCGCGGCGCAAGAGGTATCTGCGCATTTTGGGGCTGTAGTAGATCACGCTGCCATCAGCTTTTCCGGTGTAACCCATGATTAAGTTTTTGAATTTGACTTGCATTTTCTGTCTCCCTTGGTGCCGGCTCTTTTTATCCCGGCAAGATAGTCTTCGCCGGAAGCATCAGCACCTATCTTTTATATGGTGGACAGCCACTGGACAATTATGCCTTTAATCTGATTTTAAGATGTTTTGGATTCGAGATGACTTGGAATCTCAAGTTATCTCGAATCCAAAACAGGTCAGAAGCGTGATAATGGGAAAAGCGAGAAGCAGGTTGCCCCCGTAGCGCAGGACACCGTTCCTGCGAAATGAAAAAATAACGATTTGCAAGAGTAATGTACCAGCTAATAATAAAGTAGTCTATTGACAGAAAAACCTTGACTTTTATACTGGTTATATTCCATTTTGATCCCAAATTTTGTACAGACTCTGATGGGGTCTCCAGAGATGATATTTCTGGGAAGGAGTAAAGCAATGGAAGAAATGATGGAGCAGACAACCCTGACCATAGCGATATTGACTAAGAAGAATCAGTGCCTGGAAGTCGATAGGATCAAGGTATTAATCCCTCAATGCTAAACACAGTGAGCTTCCCGAATTTGGTCTCACAGATACAGGAACTGCACCAGCAATTGCAAACCGCTGCCTCAAAATCGGTTAATATAATGCTAACGTTGCGCAATTGGTTGATTGGCTATTACATTGCTGAATACCTGCTCAAAGGTTCTGACCGCGCCGAGTATGGTGATAAGGTTATTGATTGCCTGGCAAGGGAGTTTCAAAAGCTCAATATATCCCGAATGGATAAACGGGAATTGTATCGATACCTCAAGTTTTACAAGACTTATCCTCAAATAGTGGAGACGGTGAGTCCACAATTGCAAAGGTATCTTGGCAAATCACTTACCAGTACTTTATGCCTTCCCTCTTTGGGGGACGGAATCCCCGCAATTCCAATAGTGGAGACGCCGTCTCCACTATTACAAATAGATGGTGGACAGCTAATTAGCTCATTGTCATTCTCGCATATTTCCGAACTGCTTGAGATAGAGGATAAGCAGCAGCAGGTGTTTTACTGTCTGCATTGTATCGAAGCTAACTGGTCGGTGCGGCAATTGAGAAGACAGATAAAATCCCTTTATTTTGAACGCAGCCTGATGTCACGGGACAAAAATAAGCTTATAGCTATAACAAATCATAAGGCAGAAATCCACAATCCCGGGTTATTCATCAGGGATCCTTACGTATTTGAATTTCTGGGTTTGAGGGCAGATGATGCTCTTAGTGAATCTACAGTTGAAGATTATCTATTGGATAAACTTCAGGACTTTTTGCTGGAATTAGGGGATGGCTTCTGCTTTGAAGCACGCCAGAAGCGTATCCTGATCGGAGATACACAATTCTATGTGGATCTGGTTTTCTATCACCGCATCCTGAAATGCCACATTTTAATCGAGCTTAAATTGGCTGAATTCAACCATGAAAACGTAGGCCAGCTTAATACCTACGTGAGCTGGTACCGGGTAAATAAAATGCTGGAAGGGGACAATCCACCCATCGGCATCCTGCTCTGCACAGATAAAGACAGCACCCTGGTAGAATATGCCCTGGCCGGAATGGATAACAATCTCTTTGTTTCTGAGTATTTGCTGGCATTACCATCCAAAGAAGAAATGCAGACTTTCCTGGCTTCTGCACTAAAACAGGAACTATTGTGATAGATAAACAAAGCAATGCCAGCCTTGAAAACTTTGCCAAGGAAGCGCAGGACGCTGTCAGGTTTGCCCTCCGAATGATGAGTGTCATGCCTAAAACCGAGAAGCTCAGTTTGGTAAAGTACTTTATTTAATGAGATCATCCATTATGAAATATAACCTATTATTCGCGAATACTGCGCAATTGGTAGTCTTCCTTAAGCGAGTCTGTTGAAACGTCAAATTTGCTGCTTACTAAACAAGAAATATGATACGATTTTTGTAATCTTAAACTCGTAATTGTGGTAAGCATATCTTCAGGCCATTTTATTGTTATTGGCTTCTTTCTACCTGACGGTAAAAACTCAATTATCTTTTTATATATAGAGATACCGCCTAACTCGCCAAACATTGAGATCGTTTCATCTGGTATCGTTTTCTTAGTCTTGATGAAATCACTGATATATTTAGCCTTTTGAGTTGTTATGCTAACGATCTTTGGTTCTTTTTGATGAAATGGGGAAGTCCACTCCAATCTAATACTCTTACCTGCAGAATGAATCGATTCATAGAACTTGTATAAAGCTGTAATAGTATCCTTATGTCTTTTATGGTTATGGAAAATGTTTTCAAGACTATCTTCAGTATTTAAAGTAGTGATTAAATCCAGAAACTCTGATAAAACACACTCAGCTTTGTTCATATCACCCAGGAACTCCCCTAGATCGTATTGCTCTATCGGTTTTGAAGTAAATAACAATCCAAAGGATTGGTTTATTACAGCTCGTAATTCAAGTTCGGGTGACCCTTTGTAATTAAATTCTTTCTTGGAAATCGAATTCATTAAATTGCTCAAAGATCCGAAGCTCTTTGCCATATCATGTATAGATACGCCTTGCTCCATGGGACTTTCATAGTGATAAACAAAGACTTGCTTTCTATCATCTAATGATATTGATTTTAGATCAGTTACCAACTCATTTTGTCTATGTTTCAACTGACCAAGTTGGAAATATATTAGTTCATCACCTGGAAACTGAACTAAAAGATCCTGAGTGTTTGAAATCAATAAACCAAGCTCTGAAAGTTCATTCAACAATCGAGAGAGAACATCATCCATCAGCCACCTCCACATAGAGAGACTTTAGAGCAACGTAACCTTTGGGATTATTCTGCCTATCATGACCCCACCATTTATGCCAATACTCTAACGGCTCTTTAGTTAAGACTGTATATCTTGGGTCAGTTTCAGGAAGCATTACAACAATGTATGCATCTACGTTATATGTTTGAGAAGAACCATTCTCAGATGTTAGCTCTTTTTGATATATACTCTGGAGTGTGCTGTTGATTAAGCAATCATGTGGGATTATGTTGACTAAATCCATATCTTTCGGGTCAAGCTTTGTAGTCGTCCACGAGCCATTTATCCATTGAGTGATATCAGCTCTTACAATCTTTATCAATTCTGTTTGATATTGGCAATACCCATTAAATATAATTGTGCGGCTTTTTGAATCAGGATAAGAATCCACGAAAGAACTTTCGAACTCCTTAGCATCGATTTCAATTTGCTGATAAGGGGTTAGATTCCCTTTTGTGTCATAGTTCATCTGTACCTCTTGTTTTCATTCTTATGAATCACACCTATACAAAATGCACTATTATGTCAATTGAAAGTTTTAAACGCTATTCCACATGCGATTATTCTTCGACTTTAACTGCTTGATAGATATCTCTTGCGAGTAGAGAAAGTATTATTCTCTGAAACTTCCCATCATCCATATACCTACTCACAATTTTATCATTCTCTTTCAGACGCTTCATCATGAGGTCTTTGATGATCTGCTCAATGCCCAGTTCAAACTTATCCAACGGGTTTGCGGAAGCGGTCTTGAGCACGCCTTCATCTTTCATGGCAGTCTCTTTAATCTGCTCAAAGAAGAGCCGGTCCGCTTCGCTAAAATCTGTACCAAAGCGATCATTGAGGGTTTCGATGATTTCAGAGAGAGGCTTGTCGTCTTCTTGGGCTTTGCGGGTGCCTGTCTCAGTGGGGGATTTTACCTGCACATCCTCACCCTCGGAAAGATCGATGGAGCCTTCCATCACCTTTTGCAAGCGGTAATATTGCAGCTCCACTTCCTTTTCCGGATCGGCGTCCGGGCCACCTTGCACATGGATATGCGGCAGCAGAAAGCGTCCAAAGCTGTAGAGCATTTCCTGTTCTTGATCGGTGTATTTGATCAATTGCGTCACAAAGGCATAGAGCCGCACATAAGCCTTGAGCTTGCCGTGGAAGGTGTCTTTGTCCTCGTCATTTTCAAGCTGTCTGAATTGTTCCACCGCATTTTGCAGATGCTTTTGCATGGTGGCATGATCGCCCCGTTTCTGTTTTTGCTTAGGTTTGTAAAACACTTGCGCAAAAGCCTGGACATCCTTCCAGTCATAGACCTGCATCTGGTTTAGTTCATGTTTGAGGGTTTCCAGGTGCGAGGGGTCGGATTCGGCTTCCAATTCAGTGACAGTGTAGTAAGGTTTGAAGGCTGTGAGGATATCTTCAGCTTTATTTACAAAGTCCAGCACAAAGGGTTCTTCTTTGCCAGGATAGATACGGTTCAGGCGGGAAAGAGTCTGCACTGCCTGCACGCCATCCAAACGCTTGTCCACATACATAGCAGAGAGCAGCGGTTGATCGTAGCCCGTCTGGTATTTATTGGCCACCAGGAGAATCTCGTAATCTTCACTGCCAAAGCGGTCTTTGAGCTGGGCTTCAGAGATGTTTCTGCCTGTCTTGTGATCTATGTTCAGCCCGGGTTCGGTGTACTCCAGATTTGTCTCCGGATCGATCACCGTTCCGCTAAAAGCCACCAAGGGACGGACATCGGTATAATGGTGCTCCCCCAGATAGCGTTGGAAAGCCAGATAATAACGCACTGCCTGCAAACGGCTGTCTGTAACCACCATAGCCTTCGCCTGACCAGCTATCAAAGGCATGATGCAACTGCGGAAATGCTCAATGATGATCTCGGTCTTTTGGCTGACATTGCGGGGATGCAAACGCATAAACTTACAGAGCTTCTGTGCCGCTTTCTTGGCAGGCATACTGGGATCATTCTCAGTGTTTTTGATGATCCTGAAATAGGTGCTGTAAGTGGTGTAACGCCTCAAAACATCCAAGATAAACTTTTCTTCGATGGCCTGACGCATGCTGTAATTGTGAAAGGCTCTGCCACCTCTGCCAAAAAGCTCAATAGTCTTGCCCTTGGGTGTGGCGGTGAAGGCAAAAAAGCTGAGATTGGGTTGCTGCCCGCGGGATTCCATGATCAGATTCAGCTTATCCTGCCAGTCCTCTACCTCTGCCAATTGCGCTACCTTTTCCCCCAAAATCTCTTTCATGCCCCGGGCTGCTTCTCCGGTCTGGCTGCTGTGCGCCTCATCCACGATGATGGCATAGCGTCTGTCCGCAATCTTCTTCTGCCAGACTTTTGATTTGAGCAGGGCTGCCTCGCCAGGCTCCTCCAGATCCCGGGCTCCGGCTATTTTGAGGAGGCCAGCCAGGATAAAGGGAAACTTCTGCAAAGTGGTGATCACGATCTTGGTGCCATCCACCAAGGCTTCTGCAAGCTGTTTGCTGCCTTCTTTGATGGGCTGCACCACTCCTGTGGCATGTTCGATCTGATAGATGGCATCCTGGAGCTGTCTGTCCAGCACTACTCTATCTGTAATCACTATCACGCAGTCAAAGATCAGCTTATCCTCTGCGGTATGCAGATTTGCCAAACGGTGCGCCAGCCAGGAGATGCTATTGGTCTTGCCGCTACCGGCACTATGCTGGATCAGATAGTTTTTACCGGCCAGATCGCTTTTGACCTGTGCCAAGAGCCTGCGCACCACATCAAGCTGATGATAGCGGGGGAAAATGATGCGCTCATGCCTTTTACCTTCATTTTCGATAAAGATGAAGCTGCCCACAATCTCCAAAAGACTGTCCGGCTGCAAGACCTCTTCCCAAAGATAGGCTGTGCGATGCCCGGATGGGTGCATAGGATTGCCCTTGCCGCAATCTATCTCTTGCGGATTGCTGCCCCTATTAAAAGGCAAAAAGAAGGTCTGGCGCTTCTGCAGACGGGTAGTCATATACACTTCATCGGTATCCACGGCAAAATGCACCAAGGCGCCTGTTTTGAAGCTTAAAAGCGGAGTGGCGGGGTCTCTGTCCTCCTGATATTGCTCTCTGGCGTGCCTTACGTTTTGTCCCGTGCCGGGGTTTTTGAGTTCCAAAGTGGCGATGGGGATACCATTGATGGCCAGGACCATATCCAGGGACTGCTGTTTCTCAGGGTGATAATAGACTTGGCGGCAAACCTGAAAGGTATTGCCTTGATAAAGTTGCTGCGCCTCTGGGCTGAGGCCATGAGCGGGACGGTAGTAGGCCAAACGCAGGGTCTTGCCCTGAAACTTGAAGCCATGCCGCAGGATGTACAAAGTGCCCTTGCTGAGGCGTTCCTTGATGAGAGCCTTGAGAATCTGCTCTGGTAATAAGACACCATTCACTTTTTCAAGCTCTGCCCACAGCCTGGCTTGGCTGCTTTTGATAAAATCAAGGACAGATTCGGCAAAAAGGGCGGTCTCGGCATCAAACTGAGTGTTTGACACCGAAGTCCAGGCAGCTTGCATGGTGGATTCAATATAGGCTTCAAAGGCCTGTTCGTTATGCTTATTCATTGTAACCTCGCAAATCTATTTTACCGGTGACGGCAGAGTGGATGAGGGATGAGCGGTATTCGTGGAGGAGGGAAATGGAGTGTGTCGCAGTATTCATTATCATATCAAATTTGTTAGTTTCATCTCTTAAATAATCTACTATTCTTCTTTGCTCACATATACTTGGTACGGGGATGGACAATTCCTTGTACTTCTCAGCGCTAATGTTTTGAATTGTTGCTTGGATTAGCACCATGTTTAACCAGCTTGTGTAGATTTGAGAGGAGGTATAATAGCTTGCGAAGTCTGGTAAAACCAGCTCATTAAATGTAGCACGGATTAGATAACCAGCAAAAGCAGCAGCACCCCAAGTCTCTTTATACAAGAGCGTTTTGCCTGCTGTTGCACCACTGCGGGCTAATAGTAAATCACCATCATTGAGCATATATGGTTTTGCCTTTTCCAATGGGATTGTCTTTATCCCATCTTCTCGTAAATTACCTTTCTCATCAATGTCGGTTATCCTTATGTATCTTGGTAAATCTGGATCATCCAACTCAGCAGCTTCTATTGCGCCATATTGCAGGGGAACCTTGACTAAAAATCTCAATCTTTTTACTGCCCAATTCTCCGGCACCTCTCCCAACCACTCAATCCCAGAATCTTTCATTTTGACATTGGGGTCCAGGCCTTTGGTGACCGCTTGGGTGATAAGCGCAATCCGCTTCTCTTTCAGCAATTCTATCATCTGTTCTTTCTTCTGGATCAGGGCATCTATCCTTGATGTTTCATGATCGAGGAAGGCGGCGATGGATTGTTGTTCTTCCGGTAAGGGCACAAGTACAGGATTCTCCTTAACTTGCTTAACCGTCAGCTGAGGAATGGCAGTATTATCAAACTCATACAACTTCTTCCTAAGTCCAATCTGGTACCAATATAGGTATTTAGTGTCAATTGCAAAGCCCCTTAATCTCTTGGCGTATATAGTCGTTTGAGTGCAAGTGCATTCTTCCTGTACCAGTTTTACATGCCCGATTGAGTTTCCCCGGGCAGGAATAATGAAATCATCCTCATAAAGCAAAACATTGGGGGTATCTATATATCCTAATATCTCAACATGTTCCGTCGCACTATAAACTGGGATGTTTCCGTTATCTGATAGATCTTCTTTTAGGATGGTATTTCCCATTGATGAAGTATAGAAATGTTTAAACTTCAGTATTCGCCAATTATCCGGCACTTTCCCCAGATACTCAACTCCGCTATCCTTGTACTCGAGATATGGTTTCAACCTCATTTCTTTTTCCTTCTGGCGGCAACCCGTTTGGTAGTTTGGTTCAGGTCTTCCAGATACTTGGCTTCGGCTTCATGCTCTTTCTCAATCCGGCGTTTTTGTTCGAAGATATCATAAGCAGCTTCTGCCTGAGATTTTGCGCTATCATGAGAGATGCGCCCGGCACCTTCCCTTTGGGGCAGCTCGTTGTCCAGCAAAAACTTGCACAGATGATTTTCCCAATCTTTGCTAAGAATTTGCTGTTTCCGCAAAACCCGGAATTCTGCTTGATCTAAAAACATCACGACAATGCGGTTCAGCATATCGATCTCGGTGGGATCCAAATAGTTTTTAGCAATAGCCACATCTCGTTTACGCACCACCTTGCCTTTCCAATTCGAAAGCCCCATATTTGGCACCTGGGCATCACACCTTTCGTGGATTAGCTCTGCGGCTGTTTTCCCCGTGGCGGCATAGAGCATCTTATTTTGCACGCTGGCAAAGAATAGCTGTGCTGCTTCACTGGTAGAGCGGTAATCTGCTGCCAAAGCAAAGATATCCCGGACCCGCTGATACATGCGTTTCTCACTGGCACGGATATCCCTAATCTGTGCAAGTAGCTCATCAAAATAATCCGCAGCTTTATCGTTACCCTTCAAGCGTTCATTATCCAGTATGAAACCCTTTCTGAGGTATTCACTAAGGTGTTGGGTAGCCCAGATGCGGAACTGGGTACCTCTTTCGGAGCGCACCCGGTAGCCAATGGCAAGAATCATTTCAAGGTTGTAATAGCTTATGTTACGTTGTACTTGGCGATCCTTTTCAATTTGAACTGTTAAGTAATCCTTAACAGTTGAAACGGGGTCTAATTCATTATCACTCAGGATATTGCGTACGTGCATGCTGATATTGGGAATAGAAGTTTGATACAGTTCAGCTAATTGATTCAGGTTCAGCCAGATAGATTCACTATCTTTGTTCAGGGCGATTTGGAATTTCCCATCTGAGGCATGATAAAGCAGAATCTCGTTAAAGCTCGGCGTGGGTTTCTTGTTATTCATAATCCCTCCAGCAAGTTGGCAATTTCTGCCTCTTGGCTCTTATCGGTCCAGACCTTGGATGCATGAGGTAAAACTTCTTGTTTTGAGAAAGTTTGAATATCTTTTTTGTTTTCGGTAACTTTCCTATTTGCTTCAGTTTGAACTATTCGATAATTTCGAACAGTTGCCAGGCATAAATTAGCACGACACTCAACTGCGATGGTGGCATCCAGATTATAAAACAAACCGCGATACTGCTTGCCATCTGCGGCAGTTGTAAGGGAATCCTTTACTACTGAATTAGCTTTCACATATCCCCCAAGAGTCTGGCAATCTCTGCTTCGATCGTCTTTAATTCCGCTTCGATCTCTTCCAGAGCACGGGGTGGCTCATACACATAAAAGTGCCTGTTCAGCGGGATTTCATAGCCGATTCTGGTTTTGCTTTTATCAATCCAGGCATCGGGCACATGGGGCAGGACTTCCCGTTTAAAGTAGGCCTGGATATCATCTTTTAAGGGGATGCTTTCCGTGTCTCGGAGCTCGGTATCGGCTTCGGGCTTGCCCTTGCTGTTTGTGCAGATATCGGCTGTTTCATCTCGCTCCGAGAGAGCTTCCAGGATGGCTTTCAGTTCCGCTGCGGGCAGGCTGAGCTTCTTTGCGGCTGCGGCCTTGTCTATGGCCTGGATAAATTGCTTTCTGTTTTTGTAGAGGATGCGCTCGTCCAGGCTTTGCAGCATCGCTTTGATCTGCTCTTGCCGGGCTTTGCCAGCCTCAATCTCTTTCAGGCGTTGGGCTGGGTCCTTCTTCTTGCTTTCTGCGAGCTTGGTAAAGGCTCTGATCGTGTCCAGCCTGGCAATCCGCTCTTCCGAGGCCATAAAGTTCAGGCGCAGGGGGCGTTCCACCACTATCTTGTGAAAGCCGAAGTCCTCATTGTCAAAGATCTTGCTGACTATTGCTGTGCTGGGCTCTGTATTGCTTACGACTTCAAGCTCCTGATCGGGGATAAAATCAGCATGGATTTTGGTGATCTGGGAGATATGGTCGTATCTCTCATCATCTCCATCGCCGATGACATGGCGTTTATTGCCCAGGCTTTTGCGCATCTTGTGATAAAAGAGGCGGGCATCGATGAGCTGGATTTTGCCCAGGCGGTGCTTTTCCTTTTTATTGCTGATGATCCAGATATAGGTGCTGATGCCGGTATTGTAAAAAAGCTGATCGGGCATGGCGACAATAGCTTCCAGCCAGTCGTTTTCGATGATCCAGCGGCGGATATTGCTTTCTCCGCTGCCGGCATCACCCGTAAAGAGAGGGGAGCCATTGAACACGATCGCAATTCTGCTGCCACCTTCTTCTGGCTTTCGCATCTTGGAGATCATATGCTGCAAAAAGAGCAGTGAGCCGTCATTGATGCGTGGCAATCCTGCTCCAAAGCGGCCGTTAAACCCCAGATTTTTACTCTCTTGACTTATGGTATTCCGCTGTTTTTTCCATTCTACGCCAAAGGGAGGATTGGCCAGCATATAATCAAAGCGGTGCGTGGGAAATCCATCATCTTCAAAGGAGCAGCCATAATGGATATAGGCCTTTTCGCCTTTGATGAGCATATCGGAGCGGCACACGGCGTAAGATTCCTTGTTCCAGTCTTGTCCATAGAGGTGGGGCATGGCATCGCGGTTGAGCTCTTTGATGTAGTTTTCTGCGGCGGTAAGCATGCCACCGGTTCCGCAGGCGGGGTCAAAGATGGTTTTTACAACATGGCTTTTGGCCAGATCCTGCTCCGGGTTCAATAGCAGGTTCACCATCAGTTTGATCACTTCCCGGGGCGTGAAGTGTTCTCCGGCCTCTTCATTGGATTGCTCTGCGCCGATGCGGATCAGCTCTTCAAAGATCAGACCCATTTCCGTATTATCCACGGCCCGGGGGCTGAGGTCCAGCTCATCATTCACAAACTTTTGGATGGTCATATAAAGCAGATTGGCTTCTTGCAGGCGGGCGATCTGCTCTGAAAAAGAAAAGTATTCTATAATCTTCACCACATTCGGAGAAAAGTCGTTGATATAGGATTGCAGGTTGATGGCGATGTTTTCGGGGTCGTCCAGGAGCTTCTTCATGTTCAGCCTGGATTTATTGTAAAATTGCACTCCCGTGATGCGGGTAAGGCTTTCAAGCATGATGTTGTCGGATTTTTCGTCCAGGCGGGGTATGGCTTCCAGAACCTTGTCTTTGGTAGCTTCCAGGATGCAATCAAAACGGCGGATTACGGTGAGTGGCAGGATCACCTTGCGGTATTCATTGCGTCTGTAAATGCCGCGGAGGAGGTTGCAAATGCTCCAGATGAATGATACAATGTGTGAATGAGACTGGCTCATAGATCTTTCCTTCTCTCTTCTAATATTGATTCAGTTGGTTCGATGAAACCGTGAACATATATCTTAAGTTTACAAGATTTAATAAAAAGCTAAATCTGTCAATGGGAAATCGATCATTACCAGAAACATTCGCATTGACAAGAAACATCCGCTCCGATAAGCTGTAAATTGTAGAATTATTACAAGTGAGGTAAACAATGAAAAGTAAGATTTTATCCATTCTTCTGCTCACAGCGTTTTTACTGCTTGCCTTGTGCGCATGCTCCACAAAAACCACTGAACCGGAACTTGTGGCAGAACCAAGCTTCGATCTCCCGGGTGGGAGCTATTACGAAACTGGAAGCCCCATGCTGGTTTCCATCACGAGCGAAACCCCCTTGGCCACCATCTATTTCACTCTGGACGGGGCTGATCCCAGCTCGGCTTCATCTGTATATTCCAGCCCGATCAGCATTTCTGCAACTACAACGATCAAAGCCAAAGCTGTGCTGGAAGGCAGGGCAGACAGCAAGGTCGTCAGCGCAACCTATACTATTTTACCAGCTCCATTCCAGATGGTATATGTCCCCGCAGGCACATTTGCCATGGGCAATACCAGGGGAGGGGGTGATAGCGACCAATTGCCCATCCACAGCGTGAGCCTGAGTCCCTTTTTTATGAGTAAATATGAAGTGACCAGGGCGGATTATATCGCCATCATGAACTCCAATCCGCCTTCTGGTGGGGAGGAGCATCCGGTTCGCGGTGTGCAATGGTATTCGGCACTCAAGTATTGCAATTTGCTCAGTATGAATGAGGGTTTGACGCCTGTTTATACCATTAGTGGCTCATCCGATCCGGCTGCCTGGGGAGAGCCACCTGCCCCCAGTACTGCAATCGATCCCATCTGGGATGCAGCTATCTGCGATTGGAGTGCCAATGGCTACCGCTTGCCCACTGAGGCAGAATGGGAATATGCCGCCCGGGGAGCGACCAACGATCCTGATTATCTGTATAGCGGCTCTGATCTGCTTGATGATGTGGGCTGGTGTAATAC